>NZ_JAMJFW010000069.1:0-14133 GCF_023544405.1 Enterobacter cloacae complex sp. OE43NF | reverse complement strand
AGATCCGTGAACGCGGCACGTTTAAAATCATCGACAAAGTAAGCGTTAAGCTCAATCAGAAAAAAGACGTCTATGAAGCTGCGTTGTCGAACCTGGGTATCAAGGATGCCCTTGTACCGACCAAAATAGTACAAGACAACGAAAAATTATTAACTGGCGGTATCTGGTGCATTATTACCGTGCAGTATTTCTTTGAGGAAGGTCAGAAGACATCACCTTTCTCCATTATGAGTTTAAAACCGATACAAATGCCGTCCATGAACATGGATGAGGTGTTTTCAACCAGAAGACATTTTAGTACCGATCAGTGGATGGATGTGTTGCTTCGTTCCGTGGGTATGGAGCCAACCAATTTAGAGCATCGGGTGAAGTGGCATCTTATTACTCGCATGATCCCATTCGTTGAAAACAACTACAACGTTTGTGAGCTCGGACCAAGAGGGACAGGTAAAAGCCATGTTTACAAAGAGTGCTCACCAAACTCATTGCTTATCTCGGGTGGACAAACAACTGTGGCGAACTTGTTCTATAACATGAGCTCGCGCCAAGTTGGGTTGGTCGGAATGTGGGATGTTGTCGCCTTTGATGAAGTAGCGGGTATTAACTTTAAAGACAAAGACGGCGTCCAAATAATGAAAGATTATATGGCGTCAGGGTCTTTTGCCCGTGGTCGTGATTCAATCGAAGCGAAGGCTTCCATGGTATTCGTCGGTAACATCAATCAAAGCGTTGAGACACTGGTGAAGACCAGTCATCTATTGGCACCTTTTCCTGATGCCATGATTGACACTGCTTTTTTTGACCGTTTCCATTCCTATATTCCTGGATGGGAAATACCGAAGATGCGTCCTGAGTTTTTCACCAATAGTTACGGATTAATCACAGACTATCTTGCTGAATACATGCGTGAAATGCGCAAACGAAGTTTTGCGGATGCGATCGATAAGTTCTTCAAACTCGGTAATAACCTTAATCAGCGTGATGTCATTGCTGTACGCAGAACGGTTTCGGGCTTGTTAAAGCTACTACACCCCGACGCACAGTACACAAAAGATGATGTAAGAGCCTGCCTGACCTATGCGCTGGAAACTAGACGTAGGGTCAAAGAGCAATTGAAAAAGCTTGGCGGAATGGAATTTTTTGATGTGCACTTTAGCTACATCGATAACGAGTCATTAGAAGAGTTCTTCGTCAATGTACCGGAACAAGGTGGCAGCAAGCTAATTCCTGAGGGCTTACCTCGCGCTGGTGTCGTACACTTAGTTACTCAGGGAAGCACTGGGCAGCTTGGGTTATATCGCTATGAAACCCAGATGATGGCTGGTTCTGGTAAACACTCAGTGTCTGGCCTTGGTTCGAATACCGCAGCGAAAGAAGCTGTGCGTGTTGGCTTTGATTATTTCAAAGGTAACCTGAATAGAATCAGTGCGTCGGCGAAGTTTTCTGATCATGAGTATCACCTCCATGTTGTTGAGCTCCACAATACGGGGCCAAGTACAAAGTCATCGCTCGCTGCATTAATTGCGTTCTGTTCAATTCTGATGAACCGACCGATTCAAGAGCAGATGGTTGTTTTGGGTGAGATGACTTTAGGTGGTGTCGTCAATCCTGTTCAAGATCTTGCAGGCAGTCTTCAGTTAGCTATGGACAGTGGCGCAAAGCGTATTTTGCTCCCAATGGCCTCAGCCTCAGATATTCCAACGGTTCCTGCTGAGTTGTTCTCAAAATTCCAGATCAGCTTTTATGCAGACCCCGTCGATGCCGTGTTTAAGGCGCTTGGGGTTAATTGATTAGGTGTCGTTTGACGCGCCATTTTATGGAGTCATTACAGGTATGTTTACCAAAGCTCGTTTCTTTAAATGTGGAGTGACCACGCTCCGGTAGACAGTTTCTGTCCTCACTGCGAGGCCTTTTCGAAGGCCTCCGGGCTGACGCCGCCGAGATGACTGTGGCGCCGGGCCCGGTTGTAGAACACTTCAATATAATCGAAAATATCCGCCCGGGCCATGTCCCGGGTTTTGTATATCCGCTTCCTGATGCGCTCTTTTTTGAGTGAACTGAAGAACGATTCTGCCACTGCATTATCCCAGCAGTTGCCGCGACGGCTCATGCTCGGTACCAGATTATTGGCCCGGCAGAACCGCTGCCAGTCATCACTGCCATACTGACTGCCCTGATCGCTGTGCACAATGACGTTTTCTTCAGGTTTACGTCGCCAGACCGCCATCAGCAGCGCATCCAGTGCCAGCTCGCGCGACAGTGTCGGCTTCATCGACCAGCCCACCACATTACGGGCAAAAAGATCGATAACCACTGCCAGGTACAGCCAGCCCTGCCAGGTGCGGAGTAGAGTAAGAGGCAGGGCGTAGTCGGACTATTTCCCTGCCTCTCCTCCCCGAACCGGACGTGCACCTTTCAGCGCATCCGGCTCTCCATTTAAATGCTGGCGAACGCCATTGCCACTTCTGTAAAGCGCGATGTATACGTGTTTCTGGTCTCCGTCCTCAGATAGGGATTACCTTCGGGTAGCCGCCAGCGGAACAGCTTCTTGCCTTGCCCCACCAACCGGTACAGTATTTCGCCGCTGAGCTTGCCGTGATTGGTTTTACCAAATAAAACCCACGTTTTGCTCTGACCCGGTTTCGGTGATTTACACCACCACCTCATCAGGGAAGCGATACCTGTACGGTATTTGCGGGCCAGCCAGTGAGCCAGCTTCCAGAACACGACACGGTCGATATAACTGAAGACTTTGGCCTTAAAATCAACGAACTGATAGAACATGGCCCAGCCTTTCAGTTTTCGGTTGAGTTGTTCAGCCATATCGACTTTGCTTTCACTGTAGTTGCCTGATAACAGTGCTGTCAGCGATGCGGCGAAGTTTCTGGCTTTCTCCTGCGGGATCGTTGAGACCACTCGCATCTCGCCATAACGACTGCGTTTGCGAATGATCCTGTGCCCCAGAAAGATAAAGCCGTCATTAACATGGGTGATTTTAGTCTTATCCATGTTCAGCCTGAGTTTCAGACTGCCTTCGAGCACACCCCGACACTCCTCCCTGATGGCTTCCGCCTGTGCTTTGGTGCCTTTGACGATGAGGACAAAATCATCGGCATAGCGGCAGTACGCCACCGCGGGTTTCCACTGCCAGTTTTCTCTGACCGCCGTACTTCGGCCCCGTTGGATACTGTTATTCCAGTACCACCGATCTTTTCTGGCTTTCCCGCTCAGGTAGCGCTCATGCAGGTATTGATCGAACTCATTCAGCATGATGTTCGATAATAGCGGCGATATAACACCGCCCTGTGGCACACCTTCACTGGCCGCCCGAAAGAGACCGACATCGATATGTCCCGCCTTGATGGTTTTCCACAGCAGAGTCATGAAACGTGCGTCACTGATCCTGCGGCGTACAGCCTTCATCAGCAGTCGATGATGTACGGTGTCGAAGTAACTGGACAGGTCGCCTTCAATCACCCAGCGTCCCCGGGTTTCACCGCAGTCTGTGAGCTGTAATTTCACCGTGCGGATCGCGTGGTGGACACTGCGCTCAGGCCGGAAGCCATATGAGAGCGTATGAAAATCACTCTCCCATATCGGCTCCATCGCCATCAGCATGGCCCGCTGAACAATACGATCCCGCAACGCGGGGATACCCAGTGGTCGCAGTTTGCCGTTGCTTTTAGGGATGTAAACCCGTCTGGCGGGCAAGGGCTGGTAGTGGCCTGAGAGTAATTCATCCCTGAGGATTTGCAGCTCAACAGCCAGTCTGGCCTGTAGCATTGTTTTGTTCACGCCATCAACGCCGGGGGTATGGGCCCCCTTTGATGAAAGCGTGATCCGCGCCGCTTCAGCCAGCCATTCTGGTTGTGTTATCAGACGCAGCAGCCGTTGAATCCGTAGGGACGGATCGGTGGCTGCCCATGTGGCAAGCTTGCGTTGCATTTCGCTGATTATCAAAGGTCTTCACCTCGTTAGGTCAGTTAATTCACGTCGCAAACACATTCAAACTGCTTCCCTTCGCCATGTAATGGGCTTTCCCCATCGCGGACTACTACGGAAGCTCCGCCAGCCAGCGCGTCATCGGAGCCATGCCCCCTTAACATCCGTCGCTGACCTTCCCCGGTTTACCTGCCTGGACTCAGGCATACTGAGGAGGCTGCCCGTCGCACTCTTTATCCTTGCTTGCCGCAAGTTGGCAGAAGTCAGCATCGCAAGCGTGATAGACGCTGCTGCCCCGGTGTTTCGCATACATGTCAAAACACCTTCGACCGGCAGTGCTTACGTATCACTGCCAGTTCCTCCTGCACGGCCTGTCAGATCACGTAGGCCGTGGTGACGTTTTCAACCCACAGAGGCGGATTAACGGGTTCATGTTCTTCAGCCTTTCAGTACTTAACCTTGAGGATCATCTCGGCTTAGTGATCTCGCCTCAATCCCCGTTGTCAGCGGGTTACATCACCCTGCGGGCATGCCGCAGGTCACTGCCGCTCAGGTTCTCCACCGTCACACCCGGTGGGATTGTTGGGTTTCTCATCGTGAGTTACCGGTTCAATATTCCAGACAGACTCGCGGTTCATTTAAGCATCCATGCCCGCCCTGAACTCCGGGCACACCGTAAGTAAAATCAGCCACCCACAGCTGGTCAGGTCGTTCTGCCACGAACTGACGGTTTACGCGGTCGCCTGCGGCAACGGCTTTCCGGCTGATGGTCGTACGGACCTTTTTACCCCGGAGAACACCGGCAAGTCCCATAACCGCCATGAGGCGCGCCACTGTACATCTGGCCACCCTGATTCCTTCCCGTAACAACTGACGCCAGACTTTACGCACACCGTACACCTGATGATTTTCATCGTATACGCGCTGTATCTCTCTCTTCAGCCAGTCATCGTGCTGCGCACGGGCACTGCGTTTATCCGGATGATGTCGCTGTTGCTGACAATGGTAATACGTTGACGGGGCAATATGCAGTTCGCTGCATACCGGTCCGACCCCGTACAGCTCACGCAGCTTATCCAGCAGTGGCATCATTTTTTCCAGAGGCGGTCGAACTCCGCCTTCGCAAAATAAGCGGAAGCCTGGCGAAGGATATCGTTACTGCGGCGCAGTTCACGATTTTCACGTTCCAGCTCTTTCAGACGCTGACGTTCAGCGCTGGTGAGCCCACCATCACCGCCCCCGGTATCCCGCTCATGCTGGCGAACCCAGACACGCAGAGTCTCCGGCGTACAGCCAATCTTTGGGGCAATGGAACAAATTGCCGCCCACTGTGAGTCATATTCATCCTGACTTTCCAGAACCATACGGACTGCCCGTTGACGGACTTCGGGGGAAAAACGAGTATTTTTAGTCATCCTGTTTACCTCTTTCTCAGGAAGTTTAGTCTCCAGGATTCCCGGGGCGGTTCAAACCTGCTACACTACGAAGCCTGTAAATACGGGCATGTTCATGAATTTTCCCTGGGTAGCTGTAAAGCCAGGGGCGGTAGCGTGTCTAAAACTTTGTTATTAGTTGAACCCTAAATCAGCATATTGAATGCTGGTGTTATCTAATATTCGGATTAATTAAAGTGAAAATACTCGTTACTGGTGGCGCTGGTTTTATTGGATCTGCTGTCGTTCGTCATATAATAAATAATACTCAAGACAGCGTCATTAATGTCGATAAATT
This sequence comes from Enterobacter cloacae complex sp. OE43NF, assembly GCF_023544405.1. NCBI lineage: Bacteria > Pseudomonadati > Pseudomonadota > Gammaproteobacteria > Enterobacterales > Enterobacteriaceae > Enterobacter > Enterobacter cloacae complex sp. OE43NF. Next base: position 8,460 of record NZ_JAMJFW010000069.1, on the reverse strand, counting down.
AACGTACGCAGGTAACCTCGAGTCACTGACTGAAATAGCGAACAGCGAGCGTTATTCATTTGAACATGCTGATATTTGTGATTCAAATGTAATGGCGCGTATTTTTGAAACTCATCAACCGGATGCCGTCATGCATCTTGCTGCTGAGAGCCATGTGGATCGTTCTATTACAGGCCCTGCTGCATTTATTGAAACGAATATTGTGGGTACTTATGTTCTTTTAGAAACAGCCCGTCAATACTGGTCCTCACTGGATAGTGCGCGAAAGGCGACATTCCGCTTCCATCACATCTCTACTGATGAAGTTTATGGGGATTTACCGCATCCGGATGAGGTTGCGCAGGGGAGTATTCTTCCTCTCTTCACGGAACAAACCGCCTATGCGCCGAGTAGTCCTTATTCGGCTTCAAAAGCCTCCAGCGACCATCTCGTTCGTGCCTGGCTGCGTACATACGGTCTTCCAACAATGGTGACCAACTGTTCGAATAACTATGGCCCATACCATTTCCCTGAAAAGTTGATTCCCTTGGTTATTCTCAATGCTCTCGAAGGGAAATCGTTACCCATTTATGGTAAAGGCGATCAGATTCGCGACTGGCTCTATGTTGAAGACCATGCCCGTGCGTTATATACCGTGGTGACGAAAGGAATCCCTGGTGAGACCTACAACATCGGTGGCCATAACGAGAAGAAAAATCTCGATGTTGTACATACCATCTGCGACCTGCTGGATGAGATCGTACCTAAAGCAGTGTCATACCGTGAACAAATCACCTATGTTGCCGATCGTCCAGGCCATGACCGTCGATACGCGATCGATGCGGATAAAATCAGCCGTGAGCTCGGTTGGAAACCGCAAGAGACGTTCGAAAGTGGGATTCGCAAAACGGTTGAATGGTATCTGGCAAACACCTCATGGGTTGAAAATATCAAAAGTGGGGCGTACCAAACCTGGATTGAGCAGAACTACAAGATGCGTTAGTAACTGATAAAGGTAGCTAAATTGTATCAAAAATTAGCAAATTTAAAAAATATAATACAAGGTTTATAATTATGAAGGTAATTGAGACTCCACTTGCTGGTTGTGTAATCATTGAGCCAAAAGTCTTTGGTGACTCTCGTGGTTTCTTTTTGGAAGCATGGCATCAGAAGAAATATCACGACATAGGAATAACTGAGGCATTTGTACAAGATAATCGATCACGCTCAGCAAGAAATGTGCTTCGAGGTTTACATTTTCAAAAAAATAATCCTCAAGGTAAATTAGTAAGTGTCATCAGTGGAGAAGTTTTTGATGTGGCTGTTGATTTAAGACCTGGATCTTCGTCTTTTGGAAAGCATGTAGGTGTTATACTTTCTGGGGATAAAAATAATCAAATCTATATCCCACCTGGATTTGCACATGGTTTTTGTGTATTAAGTGAGTATGCGGATTTCCATTACAAATGCACAGACTTCTATGATCCTACCGATGAAGGGGGGATAATCTGGAATGACAAAGAACTGAATATACAATGGCCGATAGACATGCCAATTATGTCATCTAAAGACAACGCGTTAATTAGTTTTTCAGAATTTAAAGAAGCTAGCTTATAAGCATAACAGTTTAAATTAGCTTCCTGTCATTATTAATACATAGAGCAAAAGGCTATAGTATTATGAAGTATACAGTCGTTGGTAGTTCAGGTTTCATTGGTTCACATATGGTAACATTTTTAGAATCAATGAATAAAGAATGTTTCTGCCCTGACAGAGACTATCTTTATAACAAAGAAATTGACCTTGGTACCGTCTTTTATTGCGCAGGCTATGGCGATTGCAAAAGTGATGCCTATAATGTTGTGGATGCAAATGTCAATAAGCTAAAAGTAATACTTACACAAGCTAATTTCCAGAAATTAGTCTACATTTCTTCCACTCGTGTATATTTGAACTCCAGAGATTCTGCAGAAAATTCAGATCTAAAAATTTGTCACAATGATGGTCGCAAGCTTTTCAATTTGACAAAATTGGTTGCTGAAGAGTTATGTCTAAGAAGTAAAAAGAACGTTGTGGTCGTCCGACCATCAAATGTTTATGGACTCGCACTAAATAGCCCGTTATTCCTTCCGCAAATAATAAAAAATGCAATCAATAACAATCATGTCGATATGTATGTTAGCTCTGACTACGAGAAGGATTATGTATCGGTAGATGATGTGGTTGCCGTCATGTATAAGCTAGCAGAATCTATAACTTCACCCGGAGATATTTATAACATTGCATCTGGATATAATGTTTCAGCAAAATCCATCGCTGACATTTTAATATCTGAAACAGGTTGTAATATACAGTGGCACAAGAATGATACATGCGAAACATTTCCTGTTATCACGATGCAAAAAACTAACTCAATAGTCCCACATCATTATAAAAATGTATTGAATGATTTAGTGGATATGATAAAAGAATTCAAAAAATCTCAGGGAAGATAAAATGGGGTACAAAAATACAGTATTGTTTATTTCTCCCAAGTTTTTTAATTATGAAAAAGAAATAGTCAAAGAATTAGAATTAACTAATGACGTTATCTATTGGGATGAGCGGCCGAGCAATAATGCTATTTATAAATCATTGCTAAGGTTAGGTTGTAGTATTTTGATTAAAAAGTATAACTCAAGTTATTATAAAAAATTACTACGGCAAATTGTCAACAAAAAAATCGATAATGTATTTATTTTAAATCCTGAAGCAATTGATCATGAAATTTTACAGGCCATAAAAAAAACCGTTAAAGTAAAAAATGAACACTGTAAATTCATTATGTATTTGTGGGATTCGGTCAATAACAAACCCAAAGTTAAAAGAATAATAAATCAGTTTGATTCGGTTTTCACCTTTGAACGTGATGATGCTGAAAAATGGGGAGTAACATTTCTTCCGCTGTTTTATTCGCCGCGTTTTGACAATAAGCATGAGCATTCGCTAAAATACGATCTTTGTTTTATCGGTACAGCTCATTCAGATCGCGTTGATTTGGTCAATTGCATTACTGCTGAAGTAAGAAATATTAAAGACATTAATGCTTATACATTCTTTTATTTTCAGAATGAAATTATTTTTAAACTGAAGAATTTATTAAGCGGAAAAAAAATAAATACAGACGTAGAATTTGAACCATTATCACAATCTGAAGTTGTTGAAATGATGAAGTGCTCTGAAATTATCATCGATATTCATCATCCAAGGCAGCGCGGTCTGACAATGCGAACAATAGAATGCATCGGGTTAAATAAAAAAATTATTACCACGAATGAAGACATAAAAAAGTACAATTTTTATGACCCTAATATGATCTGCGTAGTAAAAAGACATCAGGTCATAGTACCTGAGAATTTTATTAACGCACCGAATGTTAATTACAAAAATAGAGAACAATATTCTTTACAGCAATGGGTGAAAAAAATAATCTCACCGGAAGGTGTTCGTGAATAAATCAATTATTGCGGGATTGCTTGTCCTGTTGTTTGAGCGATTTGTACAGATTATTAGTGCTATTTATGCTAACCATCTTATCTCAAAAGCGCTTCCAATTGAGCAGTTTGGCATTTGGCAATATGCATTTACTTTTTCAAATATTTTAATGTCACTAACTTGGATGTGCGGGTCAGAATCAGTTGTCCCTCAGTTATCGCGCTATTCATTACGCAAGAAATTGATTTATTGTAATACAATTTTTTTTGCAAGATTATCTGTATCATCATTAGTCGCTACTGTCAGTGTAATCCTCGCAATTACAGCTGAAAGTGAGATTGTAAGGTATTACTTGCTATTTTCGTCCGTTACTCTCTTGGCACGAGAGCCATTGATGGTAGGCTTTGCAAAATGGCAATCTGAAGGGAAATTATACCTCTCAGGTATCATCCAGATCTTTGGCTGCATTATCAGGATACTAACACTATATTACTTATTTATAGTGATAAATTTCGATATCAAGTTCCTTGCATTGCCATGGGTACTGGAGGGCATTTTTGTTGCGATAGTCATGTACTGTTGTTCAATTTGTAAGTTCCCCAGAATAAGTCTTGTTAGACTAAATGATATAGGCTTCCTGTTAAAACGCAGTTTTTTCATCTGGGGAGGGGTTGTAGCCTATGCATTATTTATGAAAATTGACAGATTCTTACTGAAAGGTAACATTTCACCAGTTGATTATGGTATATATAGTGCTGCATCACAGATTAATGAGAATACAGCTTCAGTAACCTTAATATTGATACAGGTTTTGGCCCCCATCCTTTTATACAAAAACAAGAAGTGGAAAATTTTCAACAGAAATCTTATTGTCTTATCCATAATAATGTTTACTGCTTTTTCGTTATTCTCATTTTCGTTAAAGCCATTTACACCATATATCTTTACATTTGTTTTCGGCCATGACTATGTCACATCGGCAAATTATTATAATATTCTGGTCTTTTTGTTGCCATTTTTTGCTGTCGATAATTTGATCAACGCAGCTAACCTTGCATCAAAGAGTTACTACTATTACACCATTAAATGGTGTCTTGTATTTTTATTATGTCTGAGCATCTATAGCGCATTGAAAGTCTCTGCTATTACTGCGCCGATACCAAGCATCTTTATTGCATTATATATTTCTCTTTTCTTTTCAATATTAGTTTCAATCTATTGGTATTTAACTGTAACTAAAAAATATTTAATGGAACGTGCAAATGATTAGCATTATTAGCCCTGTTCTCGGTAGCTCATCAAAAGTAGAAACTTTCATCTCAGCTCTGCTCGCTAATACTCATGGACAAAAGAATATACTAAAGAATATTGAACTTATCATCATCGATGACGGTTCTGAGGTGAATTTGGAAGACACAACTATTGCCTTTTCTGAAAAATTTAATGAGCGCGAATGGCGGTTAGTGTTCTTACGTAATGAAATAAATGAAGGTCGCGCCTTTTCTCGAAATAGAGCTGCGAAATCAGCAAGCAATGAATGGTTATTTTTTGTCGACATAGACAATTTGCTCCAGCAAGGTTGTCTTGATAGCCTGCATTCAATGATTTTGTCCTGCGAGAAGCCTTTTGTAGCAAGGGCTAATGTCAGATGTCGGCAAGATTTAACCCGCGACAGCAATTACCTACACTACTTTGACTCCCGATATTTGGGGAATAGATATAAAGGAACTGTTAAAATTGAGTATCGCTACTTTGCAAGCGATGCTTTCCTGATTAGCAAATCCGAGTTTGAAGCACAGAAAGGGTTCGATGAATCATTCCGGCATTATGGTTGTGAGGATGAAGAATTTGGGGCGCGGCTTCGTTTAAGCTCTGTTCCGTTTTTCTTTTGTAGCGATGCTTTACTCTACGATAACGACACCCCTACCCTCGATAGGGCATGTGAAAGAATGATTCCTTATGCAAGGTACTCAGTACCGCTTTTGGTTAAGAAACATCCTGAAATTGTAGATAAATTGCTATTTCCCCAGGCTGAGCGGAAAGGTAGTATGAAGTCAACTGTGCTTAGAGTAGCTTTGTCTTGCGCTAATAGTATTAAACTTAATAAATTTGTAAGGGTTGTTCTTAATAAGTTAGACAATAGGAATAAATTTAAAATCAGAGCAATATTTTACAAGTTAGTCTTGGCTATGTATTATATAGAGGGTTATTCAAAAAGGGAAAGAAATGGCTAATATATATTTTCTTTTTGGTACTCTTTTCATTTTTAGTCCGGTTTTTTTTATTATTCAGTTTTGCGTTTTTTTTCTGGTGTTTATACAGGGTAAATGTAAGGTTTCATCGCAAGGGTTGATATTTATTCTGGTATCGTTCACATCGCTTATTTTTCATGTATTCTTTGGCGTAGTGGATAAAATATTTATTTTTACTTTGGTATGCTGCTTTTATGCATTGACAGTACCATCAATCTATAGCTATTGTGTAAAAAGAATTAAAAGCTGTGACTGGCTTAAGGTGATCGATTTTTGCATCAAGTTTCACATTTTTACTTTCCTGTTGCAGTATTTAGCTTTCAAAATCATTAATGTGGATATCGATTATGGGAAGTTCTTGTTAGGTCCTCCACACCGTAGCAGTTATGACGGTTTCGATTACAGAGCAACAGGAGTATTTGCCGAACCGAGTATTTTCTCTATACATATGGTCACATTATTAGTGATGAGGTATATTGTAGCTAATAATAACTCATTACTAAGTTATATAGCATTAATGTGTATGGTGTTATCCGGTTCGACTTTCTCTGTTATCTGCGTTATGTTATTTTTTATTCTTACCTGTAGATTGACACTAAAGTGGATCGCAACCGGGTTAATATCGTTAGTACTGGTTTCTCCGATAATATATCAAAACATTATGTGGCGTATGTCTTATATTTCATCTGGTAGTGATGGTAGCACATCATATAAACTTGAGTTGATGAAATCATTCTTTGATAGCCCTCTTGTTTTTAATATTGGCCACGGTATGGTTGGGTATTATGACAATGCACCAGACTATTTTCAGTCTCTTTTTGATATGACGTTATTCGGAAGTAATTTCATCGTTTTTGGCTTTTGGTTAGGCAGTATCCTTAGTGTATCATGGCTGGTATTGTTCCTAAAATATTCACGATTCTCACTTAGATTGATGTTATTATGCCTGCTCCCCTGCCTTAAACTAACCTTCCTTTTCCCTATGTTTTGGCTATATCTGGTGTTTTTAGCAGGATACGCAGGAATAAAAAATGAAAAATATACAACAAGATATTCAAAGATATAAAGAATTGATTGGGAATGAATCTGCTTTTAAATTTAAAGACTATTTTAGAATTTTTAGCCCTCGTTTGATTCCCAATGTAATATATAGGACATCCTATTCTTTAAAAGAAAAAGGATTCAGAAGAATATCAAAATGTTGTTCACTTTTAAACGTCCTCATTTTTAACATTGAGATCGCAACTGAATGTGAGATTAAAGGTGGACTTTTCATACCACATACCTTTGGCATAGTTATCGGTGCGGCGCGTATAGGTGAAAACTGCACTATATATCAAAATGTCACTATTGGTGCAAAAACACTTGATATGAAATATAACAAGGAACTTCGTCCTGTTATTGGCAACGATGTTATATTGGCCACTGGATCTGTTATTTTGGGACCTATTGTTATTAACAATGGAGCTATAGTTGCAGCAAATTCTGTAGTTCTAAAAGATGTCGGTGAAAAGGAATTAGTAGGCGGCACTCCAGCGACATACCTAAAAAAATTAGATTAAATGTGACATTTAATACAAGTAAATAAGCTGGAGATATTTCTAATGTCAAGCTTATTTAAACTGAATGTTTATTGCACTGCATTTTTAAAATTTACTTAAAAGTTAATGCGATAATATTTGAAGATTATATAGAGAAGGTAAGCAATGAAAGGAATTATATTAGCGGGAGGTTCTGGTACCCGACTTTATCCGATTACTCGAGGGGTATCAAAACAGCTCCTACCTATTTATGATAAGCCAATGGTATATTACCCTATTTCAGTATTAATGCTGGCAGGGATAAAAGATATACTTCTTATTTCTACTCCCGAGGACTTATCATCGTATAAACGCCTGCTAGGAGACGGATCCCGGTTTGGAATTAACCTTCAATATGCTATTCAACCAAGTCCTGATGGGTTGGCGCAGGCTTTTATTATTGGTGAAGAGTTCATCGCTGGTGATGAATGTGCCCTGGTTTTAGGGGATAATATTTTCTTCGGTCAAAGTTTCGGTCGCAAACTGGAACAGGTGGCTTCCAGAAAAAGAGGAGCTACAGTTTTTGGCTATCAGGTTATGGATCCTGAACGATTTGGCATTGTAGAATTTGACGAATCATTTAAGGTGCTCTCTGTCGAAGAGAAGCCACAAACACCAAAATCTAATTGGGCCATAACTGGACTCTATTTCTATGATAATCAGGTGGTGGATTTTGCAAAGCAAGTTAAACCATCTCCTCGTGGTGAGCTTGAAATCACTTCAATAAATAAAATGTATCTTGAGCGGGATATGCTTAATGTAGAACTCTTGGGAAGGGGGTTCGCTTGGTTGGATACGGGAACACATGATAGCCTTATTGAAGCTTCTCAATTTGTTCATACTATCGAAAAGCGTCAAGGATATAAAGTTGCTTGCTTAGAAGAAATAGCTTTGCGCAATAAATGGCTGACTGCGGAGCAGGTCCTGACTGAGGCCAGGATTATGGAGAAAACACAGTATGGTCAATATTTATTTCAATTAATTGGAAAGTGAATAACAGAGAATAAGTATTTATCGGAGCGCAGCATATGTTATGAAACAGCAACTGGTTACCTATTTCCGACATTCGTTAAATTGATTTTCGTTTTTTTTCAAACGGACATAGGTTAACATTTGCTATACATTCAAGCCGCGCATACGTCGCGCGGTGACCACACCTGACAGGAGTATGTAAT
>NZ_JAMJFW010000068.1:0-14654 GCF_023544405.1 Enterobacter cloacae complex sp. OE43NF | reverse complement strand
GTGGGAGAGGGTCGGGGTGAGGGCAATAGGCCGCACAATTCTGAAGGGAATACCATGCACACAACCCACAGCACGTTCGTTCTCGCCAGCCTCACCGTTCACCGCATCACCTTCGCCCCCACCACCTTCAACGACGCCGATCTCCTCTGGCTCCCCCATCACGCACAGCTGGCTGACGCCGGACGCAAACGCAAAGCCGAGCATCTGGCGGGCCGCATCGCCGCCGCGCATGCCTTACCTGGCCACGCCGTTCCCGGCATCGGCCCCAGCGGCGAACCGCTCTGGCCGGAGGGGTTTTCGGGTAGCATCACTCACAGCGGCACGCAGGCGATGGCGGTTGTGGTTCACCATCCTCATGCCCTTGTAGGTATCGATACAGAGGCGATCCTTTCCGACCATGAAGCCCATGAAATCCAGGACGGTATCATCAATGCGCAGGAAGCGGCGTGTTTAACGCGTTCAGGCTACCCTTTTGCACAGGCGCTGACGCTCGCGTTTAGCGCGAAAGAAAGTTTGTTTAAAGCGCTGTTTCCGCAGGTAAAGATTTACATGGGTTTTGACCGTGCGAGAGTCGCAGCGTTAGATGATAAAACCCTTGTGCTGGTGCTTTCACACCCGGCTGGAGAATATGCGGAGGGCACACGTTTCACCCTCTTCTGGCACAAAAGGGATGACAGCGTGTTGACGCTGCTACAAGCCTGATGGAGCTTCGCTTATCAGGCCTACAAAGTTGGCTCGCGGTAGGCCGGGTAAGGCGAAGCCGCCACCCGGCATGAGGGGGACTCACTGAGCTGCAAGCGCTTTATAAAACGCGGGATCCTTCTGAATCACATTGAGAACCTTCGCCGCCAGCCCGGTTGGGTTACGACGTTTAGACTCCCAGCTTTTTATGGTATCAACGCTCGTGCCAAGTGCCTTCGCCATTTCGCTTTGAGTAACATTTAGCTGTTCTCTGATTGCGCGAACATCCGCGACTTCATAGCGGGTTACCCTGGAAGCGGCTTTCCTTCCGCTATGGATCTCAACGGCCTCTTCAAGCGAAGTTTTTAACTCATCAAAGATACTCATGTCAGCCTCCTCCTGCCTGAACGGAGTACATAGTACACCTTTCATTTACGGCATTGGAAGCAGTATTTTTCAGCACAGAAGTCAGTTTTTTAAGTTCTGCTTTCTCTGCCTCAGTCAGGCTGTCTTTAGTGTTTTTTGGGTAGGCCATAATGAAATAGATCACCTCCTTCGTGGCCAAAAAGTAAATCACTCTTGCACCGCCTCTCTTTCCTTTTGGGCCTGTAGCCATCCTTATTTTACGTAAACCACCCGTCTGCTGGATCAGGTCGCCTTTATCAGGCCAGGCAATGAGTTCCTTTTGCAGATCCTTTAATTCATCATCCGTAGCAATGCTTTTAATCTGTCGGGTAAAGAGTGATGTTTCGATAAACTCTATCGCGTGATTCATCCATGTTTCCTTCCCTAATCGCAGCAAAAACCTAAGACATCAAAGTCAGGCTCTTGCTGCATTGTTACTCTTCCTTGAGTAATACTGCTCCAGGGAACTGTATTTATATACAGACAAAAGGAGTTTTAAGAATTCGTTTACACATCCGGGAACATCACGCTATTCCCCGGCGCTTCCCGGTGCAGATGGATAAAGTTCAGGTGCCGTTCATACTGGTCCAGAATATCCGTAATCACCTGCTCCTTGCTGTAGTCCATCAAATCATTCCCCTGGCTGCCTTCCAGCAGGAAGGTCTCCAGCCGGTAGTAGGTCGATTTGCCGCTGCGCGCGCGGTAGGTAAACCCGGGCACCGAATACTGCTGCGGCCAGATCTGATAGACAAAGTTCTGCTCGTCGCCCATATGCACCAGCAGATCCAGATGCCCCAGGGTCTCGCCCTCTTCCGGCGGCAGGTTTTTCAGCTCCACGTAGGCACCGCGTAATCGCAACTCCTGCGCCACCTCTTCCATTGCCGGGTAACAGACCGTCTCCATCATCTGGCTGGTGTAACGCGTACCCGGGTAGTTCATCAGGCGCGAGAGACGCTTCTTCCAGCTCAGTCTGTCCTGGGCGCCCAGCGGGCGCGGCGCGGTATCGCGGCTGGCGCTGACGCGACGGTAGTCTTCCACCTTGAGCGATTTATACAGCCCGGCCATAACAAAGAAGATCACAAAGCTGAACGGCAGACCCATGATCACCGTGGTGTTCTGCAGGGCGGAAATCCCGTTGGTCATCAGCATGCCGAGCGTCAGCAGGCCGATGGCGACCGACCAGAAGATACGCAGCCAGTTTGGTGCATCGCTGTTGATGTCCTTCAGCTTCGAGGTGAAGTTCCCCAGCACCAGCGCACCGGAATCCGCCGAGGTGACGTAAAACAGCAGGCCGGTAATGGTGGCCACGGAGGCGCTAAAGGTGAACGCCGGGTATTGCGCCAGCAGGCTGTAGAATCCGCGCTCCGGGTGCGCCATCGCCTCCTGCGCAAACGCCGCGTCACCGTGGATGATCTCATGCAGCGCACTGTTGCCAAAGACCGACAGCCACAGCAGGGTAAAGGTGAACGGGATAATCAGCGTACCCATCACAAACTGGCGGATGGTGCGACCACGTGAAATACGCGCCAGGAACAGGCCGACAAACGGCGACCACGCCACCCACCACGCCCAGAAGAACAGCGTCCAGTTGTTCATCCACTCCACCGGGCGGTCAAAGGCGAAGCTGTTCAGCGTCATGCCCATAAAGCGGTTCACGTAGTCACCCACGTTCAGCACTAAGGCATTGAGCAGGAAAGAGGTGTCGCCCACAAACAGCACAAACAAAATCAGCCCCAGCGCCAGCGCGACGTTCAGCTCGGAGAGCACGCGGATCCCCTTATCCACGCCGGCAGTGACCGAGATGGTGGCGATAATCACCGACAGCGCGATCAGCGCGGCTTTCGCCGCCAGCGAATCCGGGATATCAAACAGCACGCTCAGCCCGTAGTTGAGCTGCACCACGCCGATCCCGAGCGTAGTGGCGATACCGAAGATGGTGCCGATCACCGCCGCAATATCGACGCTGTGCCCTATCGGGCCGTTAATCTTTTTACCGAAAATGGGGTACAGCGCAGAGCGAATGGTGAGGGGTAAATTATAACGATAGCTAAAGTATCCGAGCGCCATGCCCATCAGGGCGTACATCGACCAGCCGGTCAGTCCGTAGTGGAACAGCGTCCAGACCATCGCCTGGCGCGCGGCCTCCATCGTCTGCCCTGCCCCTTCCGGCGGCTGCATATATTGCGTGACCGGTTCGGCCACGGAGAAGAACATCAGGTCGATGCCGATACCGGCGGCAAACAGCATCGCCGCCCAGCTTAACAGACTAAACTCGGGTTTTGACTGCTCGGGCCCGAGCTTCACCGAACCAAAGCGCGAACAGGCAATGCAAACAACAAAGACAATATAGAGCGTCGCCGCCAGCAAATAGTACCAGCCGAAGGTCTTCGACACCCAGTTCAGGGTGCGCCCAATCCACTCGGCAGAGAAGTCGCTAAAGAAGATCGTCATCAGGGAAAACAACAAAATCAGTCCTGCGGATGTATAAAAAACAACCGGATTGATTTTGTCCTTTTCTCTGTCTTGCGAAAGATCTGTCATCCAGTATCCCCACTGTTTTTGTAACTATTAAAATCCAAATCCGCAACAATTAAGACACATTTTATATTGAACGTCCAATCAAAAACCGCTTTAATGGTTAACCAACGCTGATGAATGGAGTGGCAAAAATGCCCAAAGTGGGGATGCAGCCGATCCGGCGCAGGCAACTGATCGACGCCACGCTGGAAGCAATAAATGAAGTGGGAATGCATGACGCAACCATCGCGCAGATCGCCCGTCGGGCGGGAGTCTCAACCGGGATCATCAGTCACTACTTCAAAGATAAAAATGGCCTGCTGGAAGCGACCATGCGCGACATCACCGGCCAGCTGCGCGACGCGGTTCTGAGCCGCCTGCATGCCCTGCCGGATGGCAGCGCAGAGCAACGATTGCAGGCGATTGTCGGCGGCAACTTTGATGAAACCCAGATCAGCAGCGCGGCAATGAAAGCCTGGCTGGCCTTCTGGGCGAGCAGCATGCATCAGCCGATGCTCTACCGGTTGCAACAGGTAAGCAGCCGCCGTTTGCTTTCAAACCTGGTGTACGAATTCCGCCGCGAACTGCCGCGTGAACAGGCGCAGGAGGCGGGTTACGGGCTTGCAGCGCTGATCGACGGGTTGTGGCTGCGCGCCGCGCTAAGCGGCAAACCGCTGGATAAAAACGTAGCCCAGTCGCTCACCAGCCACTTTATCAGCCAGCATTTACCGACCGAATAACCGAGGAGAATTTATGTCCCGAATGGCAGAACAGCAGCTTTATATCAATGGTGGTTATACACCCGCCACCAGCGGTCGCACCTTCGAGACCATTAACCCGGCTAACGGCGACGTTCTGGCGACCGTACAGGCCGCCGGGCGCGAAGATGTCGATCGCGCCGTCCAAAGTGCCCGGCAAGGGCAAAAAATCTGGGCGGCAATGACCGCCATGGAGCGCTCGCGCATTCTGCGTCGCGCCGTCGATATCCTGCGCGAGCGGAACGACGAACTGGCGAAGCTGGAAACCCTCGACACCGGTAAAGCGTATTCGGAAACCTCAACCGTGGATATCGTCACCGGTGCGGACGTACTGGAGTACTACGCGGGGCTGATCCCGGCGCTGGAAGGCAGCCAGATCCCACTGCGCGATACCTCTTTCGTCTACACCCGTCGCGAGCCGCTGGGCGTGGTGGCGGGTATTGGCGCGTGGAACTACCCGATCCAGATCGCCCTGTGGAAATCCGCTCCAGCGCTGGCGGCGGGCAACGCGATGATCTTCAAGCCGAGCGAAGTCACCCCCCTCACCGCCCTGAAGCTTGCGGAAATCTACACCGAAGCGGGCCTGCCGGACGGCGTGTTTAACGTTCTGCCGGGCGTGGGCGCAGAGACCGGCCAGTACCTGACCGAACACCCGGGCATCGCGAAAGTCTCCTTCACCGGCGGCGTCGCCAGCGGCAAAAAGGTGATGGCGAACTCGGCGGCCTCGTCCCTGAAAGAGGTGACGATGGAGCTGGGCGGCAAATCCCCGCTGATTGTGTTTGACGATGCGGATCTCGATCTCGCTGCCGACATCGCGATGATGGCCAACTTCTTCAGCTCCGGCCAGGTCTGCACCAACGGCACCCGCGTGTTCGTACCCGCGAAGTTCAAGGCCGCGTTTGAGCAGAAAATCGTTGAACGCGTGGGCCGCATCCGCGCGGGCGATCTGTTCGATGAAAGCACCAACTTTGGCCCGCTGGTCAGCTTCCCGCACCGCGACAACGTGCTGCGCTATATCGCCAAAGGTAAAGAAGAAGGCGCGCGCGTGCTGTGCGGCGGCGACGTGCTGAAGGGCGAAGGCTTTGACAACGGCGCGTGGGTCGCTCCGACCGTGTTCACCGACTGCACCGACGAGATGACCATTGTGCGCGAAGAGATCTTCGGGCCGGTGATGTCCATCCTCACCTATGAATCTGAAGAAGAAGCTCTCCGCCGCGCCAACGATACCGACTACGGGCTGGCGGCAGGCATCGTGACGGCCGATCTGAACCGGGCCCATCGCGCGATTCATCAGCTTGAGGCGGGTATTTGCTGGATCAACACCTGGGGTGAATCCCCGGCAGAGATGCCGGTTGGCGGCTACAAACACTCCGGCATCGGCCGCGAAAACGGCGTGATGACGCTCCAGAGTTACACCCAGGTGAAGTCCATCCAGGTTGAGATGGGTAAATTCCAGTCCATATTTTAACCGGGAGGTTTTTTTGCAATTTGACTACATCATTATTGGTGCCGGCTCTGCCGGCAACGTTCTGGCAACACGACTGACTGAAGATCCGAATACCACCGTTCTGCTGCTTGAAGCGGGCGGCCCGGATTACCGCTTTGATTTCCGCACCCAGATGCCTGCCGCACTGGCATTCCCGCTGCAGGGCAAGCGCTACAACTGGGCATATGAAACCGAGCCAGAGCCCTATATGAATAACCGCCGCATGGAGTGCGGACGCGGTAAAGGGCTTGGCGGGTCATCGCTCATCAACGGCATGTGCTACGTGCGCGGCAACGCGATGGATCTGGACAACTGGGCAAAAGAGCCAGGTCTGGACCACTGGAGCTACCTCAACTGCCTGCCCTACTACCGTAAGGCTGAAACCCGCGACGTGGGTCCGAACGACTACCACGGCGGCGACGGCCCGGTGAGCGTCACCACCTCCAAACCGGGCGTGAACCCGCTGTTTGAGGCAATGGTGGAAGCGGGCGTACAGGCGGGCTACCCGCGCACGGACGATCTTAACGGCTATCAACAGGAAGGCTTCGGCCCGATGGACAGAACGGTTACGCCACAGGGCCGACGCGCCAGCACCGCGCGCGGCTATCTGGACCAGGCGAAGCAGCGCCCGAACCTGACCATCCGCACCCATGCCATGACCGATCGCATTCTCTTTGACGGCAAGCGCGCCGTGGGCGTTGAGTGGCTGGAAGGCGAAAGCACCATCCCGTCCAAAGCATCGGCAAACAAAGAAGTGCTGCTGTGCGCCGGGGCGATTGCCTCTCCGCAGATCCTGCAACGCTCCGGCGTGGGCAACGCGGAACTGCTGAAGCAGTTTGATATTCCGCTGGTGCATGACCTGCCCGGCGTGGGCGAAAACCTGCAGGATCACCTGGAGATGTATCTCCAGTACGAATGCAAAGAGCCGGTCTCCCTCTACCCTGCCCTGCAGTGGTGGAACCAGCCGAAGATTGGCGCCGAGTGGCTGTTTGGCGGCACCGGCGTGGGGGCGAGCAACCACTTCGAGGCGGGTGGGTTTATCCGCAGCCGCGAGGAGTTCGAGTGGCCGAACATTCAGTATCACTTCCTGCCGGTGGCGATTAACTACAACGGCTCCAACGCGGTGAAAGAGCACGGCTTCCAGTGCCACGTTGGGTCGATGCGCTCACCAAGCCGTGGGCACGTGCGTATTAAATCGCGCGATCCGCACCAGCATCCGGCAATCCTGTTCAACTATATGTCCCACGAGCAGGACTGGCAGGAATTCCGCGATGCGATCCGCATCACCCGCGAAATCATGCATCAGCCCGCGCTGGACAAATACCGTGGCCGCGAAATCAGCCCGGGGGTTGAGTGCCAGACCGACGAACAGCTGGACGAGTTCGTACGCAACCACGCCGAAACCGCCTTCCACCCGTGTGGAAGCTGCAAAATGGGCTATGACGAGATGGCGGTAGTCGATGGTGAAGGCCGCGTTCACGGGCTCGAAGGGTTACGCGTGGTGGATGCGTCGATCATGCCGCAGATCATCACCGGCAACCTGAACGCCACCACAATTATGATCGGTGAGAAAATTGCTGATGCCATTCGCGGGCGCGAGCCGCTGGCGAAGAGTACAGCGGCATATTACGTGGCGAACGGAGCGCCGGTAAGACGCTGAGGTACCTGATGCCGGGTAAGGCGTAGCCGCCACCCGGCAACAGATTACTTCAGCAGCTTAACCGTAGCGTCGATATCGATTTCATCTTCGGTAAAGATCAGCGTGGTATTCTGGAAGGTGGTGATCGCCAGCTTCTTCACCGTGCGCATTTCGCCCGGTTTTTTGTCGGATTTCGGTTTGATGTTGTTCATCAGCAGCCCGACCGACAGCACCGCGTTCTCTTTGTCGATGCCCGTATCCGCAGGCTCTTCTTCGCTAAACACCACGAAGGATTTGATGGAGGTGAGCTTCACGCGCTCGCCTGCAATATAGAGGTGCTTACTTTCCGGGATCACCTTCACCGCATAGGCGGAAAGGCCTTTGTTATTGGTGGTTGGCTCAAAAGTCACCGCCGCATCTTTCTTGATCAGATCAGGGTTGGCGACCTTAATCACATGAAAATAGCGGTTGTCACCGTTTTCATCTTTGATAAATCCAAAGCCTTTATCTTTAAACCACGTTGTGATTGTACCGTTCATCGCTGTTACCGCCTGTCAAATCGTCATGACTAAAGTTTTGCAGCGCGCAGTGTAATGCACAATGGCGGAGGAGACAAAAAAAAGCCCCTGCACGGGGGCAGGGGAAAACTCATGTCAGAGCTTATTAGTATTACGTTTTTAGTTGAATACCATCCCACCATCGATTAACAGAGACTGGCCGGTCATGTAGTCGGAATCTGGCCCGGTGAGATACGAAACGCAGGCGGCGACATCTTCCGGTTCGGACAGGCGGCCAAGCGTAATGCGTTTGGCAAAGGTTTCGGTGCCATAGCCAAGCGGTTTACCTGCCGCCTCGGACACCTGGCGGTCAATCTCCGCCCACATTGGCGTTTTCACGATGCCCGGGCAGTAGGCGTTAACGGTGATCCCCAGCGGCGCGAGATCCCGTGCTGCGGTCTGGGTTAAGCCACGAACCGCGAATTTACTGGAGCTGTATACCGCCAGTTCGGGGTTACCGGTATGGCCCGCCTGGGAGCAGGCATTGATGATCTTGCCGCCGTGTCCCTCTTTGCGAAACGCGTCAATCGCGGCCTGCATGCCCCAGATCACTCCTTTGACGTTGATGTTGTAGACCTTGTCGACAATCTCCGGCGTGATGGATTCGATGGGCGTAGACGGCGCAATCCCGGCATTATTCACAATCACGTTGAAACCGCCCAGCGCGGTGCGGGCTTTCTCAACCGCCGCAAACACCTGGTCGCGGTCAGAGACATCCACCTTCACGGCGATGGCGTTACCGCCGTTACGGATGATTTCATCGGCAACGGCTCGCGCCGTCTCATCGTTATAGTCGGCGATAGCGACAGCAAAGCCATCTTTCACCAGGCGCAGCGCAATCGCTTTACCAATCCCCTGGCCTGAGCCGGTTACGAGAGCAACTTTTTGCATTTCTCTGTCCTTATAGTGAGTCACAAAATCTGGCTGAGATGGAGCTGGCCCATCAGCAGCGGGTTATCGCTGTAGTCAACGGGAATGGCCACCACGGCCGGGCCATTCACATCCATCGCCGCACGCAGCGTCGGTTCAAGGGCATCGGCGCTCTCCACGGCAAAGCCTTTGGCGCCAAAGGCATCGGCATAGGCTTTGAAATCGACCGGGCCGAACTCCACGCCGGAAAGACGCTGGTATTTTTTCTCTTCCTGAATGGCGACCATGTTGTAGCCGTTATCCACCCAGATGATGTGCAGCACGTTGGCATTAAGACGCACAGCGGTTTCCAGCTCCATACTTGACTGCAGGAAGCCGCCGTCGCCGGACACCGAGACCACTTTGCGCCCGGGGTTGACCAGCCACGCGCCAATGGCCCACGGCAGCGCAACGCCCATGGTCTGCTGACCGTTGGAGATCATCACCTGACGCGCCCGGAAGCTGTAAAGGTAGCGGGCGATCCAGATGTGGAAGCTGCCCATGTCGACGGTCAGAGTCACGTCGTTATTCACGATGTCCTGCATGGCCCGCACGATACGCAGCGGATGCAGGGCAAACTGGTTGAGCGAGGCACCGCGGCGATCGAGCAGATCGCGTTGATGCTGGCGATCGACCAGGATCTCTGACGCACGCTGGCTCAGCTCCAGCTTGTGATCGATCCGGTTAGCAAGCAGGTTCAGCGTTTCAGCGATATCCCCCACCAGCTCGAGATCCGGTACATAATTGCGTTCTTCATAGGCCGGCAGCACATCAATGTGCACCAGCGTGGCGTCGCCGCTGTTCCACATGGAAGGCTCATACTCCACCGGGCTGTAGCCGATGCAGATAATCAGATCCGCCAGATGCAGCAGCCTGTCGCCCGCCTGGTTATTGAACAGACCGACGCGTCCGGCAAAGCGGGTGAAGTGCTCCTGGTTCACCGCCCCGGCGGCCTGATAAGTGCTGGTGACCGGAATGCGGCTTTTCTCCAGCAGCTTACGCAGCGCCGTGCTGTTGGCAGGCTGGCTCGCCATCAGCCCCAGCAGGATCACCGGGTTTTTGGCTTTGTCGATGAGCTTCGCCACATCGTTAATGGCCGATTCGGGAGCCGGGCCCATCAGCGCCGGACCGCTGGCCGGTAAAATCGCGCCCGTGGCGGGCTGGTCAACAATATCCTGCGGCAGGCTGACGAACGCGCCCCCCGGCCTGCCGTGCTCGGCGGCACGAAACGCGTTCGATACCACCTCAGCAATCGCATCCGGAGAGCTGACTTCTACAGCGTATTTGGTGACCGGGCTGAACATGGCAACCGTGTCCATGCTCTGGTGCACCAGTTTGGCTTTATCCGCCCGCTTCACTGCCCCGCCCAGCGCCACCACCGGGTCGCCTTCGCTGTTGGCGGTGGCAATGCCGGTGATCAGGTTCGAACAGCCCGGCCCGGAGGTAACCAGCGCCACCCCTGCCTTGCCGGTCAGACGCCCTACCGCCGCCGCCATGAACGCCGCATTCGCCTCGTGGCGTACCGGGATGATTTCGATGGACGAATCCAGCAGGGAGTCAAAGACTTTGTCGATTTTCGCCCCCGGGATCCCGAACACCTGCTTCACGCCCTGCGCTTCCAGCTGGCCGACAACCATATCGGCGCCGTGCGCCCACTGACGTGACTGTTTCTCACTGTTCACGGTAGTTCTCCTGTTAGTTTTCGACGGAACGGATCGCTGCATCAAGATTGCTGGGGTGAAGGTTGGCCTGTAAAAACGCGCTGTCGGCGGGCAGGTCAATCATTAGCTTGTGTATTTCGCCAAAGGTGAGTACGCCGCTCTCCAGCTGGTAATCCAGCAGATGTCCCCCGCCCTGACGGTCGTCGGTAATGAAATGTTCGTGATAGCCGGCCACGTTGATGCCCTGCATATGCTGCGGCGTGCGGAACCCGACCAGCACCCCTTCGCGCTGGTTAAAGCGGAACACCGGCTGGTCGTCCAGCACGTCGGTCATCGCGCGGTATGGCGGCGTCTGACGCGGTACGGTACGGGTGTGGGCGTGGCGGAAGTTGCCGTCGATGCGCAGCGCGCAGAACAGGTTATCCGAGGGAATTTGCTGGTCGATCACGTCGTGGATCTGCTGACGGCTGACCGGCGCATCAAAGGTTTTGCGGTACTGCGGCTGGAACCAGGTCATCACCGCGAACGGCGTTTTCTGCTCTGGCTTCGCGGCGCGTGCGCTGCCGTCGGCGCGCAGCTGGTACACCTGGCTGCTGAAGGCAATCATTTCGCCGTCCAGCTCGTTGAAGGTGCCCAGACCAAAATCACCATGTGCCAGCAGATCGGCGATGGTGGTGTCCCCCTCGTAGACGCCGCTTAGCAGGGCGCTCATTAGCGATGTCTGATAGATCACGCTGTCAGGATGCTTAGCGGAGAACCCGCGCAGGGTCTCGCATAAGCTCGCCTCACAGTCGCAGGCAGATGAGTGCATCATCATGCTCGTCCTCTTCAACTTTATTTATAAAGGTTAAATAAATGTTGACCCGATTCAGCAGAGAGTTCCAATATAGAATCCATGCTGGTTTGAGACGTTTTTGATATGGAACTTCGTTATCTGCGGTATTTTGTCGCGGTTGCACGCGAGCGACACTTCACCAGGGCGGCCAAAGCGCTGGGTATTTCACAGCCTCCTCTGAGTCAGCAGATCAAACGGCTCGAAGAGAAAGTGGGCACGCCGCTGTTCAGGCGTCTGACGAGAGGTGTGGAGCTAACCGAAGCGGGAGAAGCCTTCTACGAGGATGCCTGTAAGATCCTGGCGCTGAGCGACGCCGCGCTGGAGAAAGCCCGCGGCATCGCGCGCGGTCTGAACGGCAACCTGTCGATTGGCATCACCAGTTCAGATGCTTTTCATCCCAAAATTTTCGCGCTCATTCGTCAGTTTCAGGTACAGAACATGGCGGTGCAGGTACACCAGGTGGAGGCCAATATGTCTTCTCTGACGGCGATGCTGGCGGAGGGGGAACTGGATATCGCCTTCGTGCGGCTGCCGTGCGAGAGCAGCAAGGCATTCGAGTTAAAAATCCTCGACCGGGAGCCGATGGTGGTGGCACTGCATCGCGACCATCCGCTCGCAACAAGCGGCGATCTGGCGCTGGAGCAGCTCCGGGATACGCCAGTGGTGTTGTTCCCGCAGGAGGTCGCGCCCGGCCTGTTCGACCGGGTTTACAGCTGCTGCGAACGGGCCGGAATAGACGTACAGCGCGCGCTGCAGTCGTCTCAGCTCTCGTCCTCCCTGAGCATGGTCTCTGCAGGCGGCGGATTCGCGCTGGTGCCGAAATCGATGGCGGCCATTTCTCCGCCGAATGTCACCTACCACGCGCTGAGTTCACCCGAGCTTTATACCGATATCGCGCTCTGCTGGCGGCGCTTTGAACGCTCGCGGACAGTGAAGCGGTTCTTGACGATGATAAGCGAGGAGTAGCGGCCGGTTTGGTTGGTGGTTTTTGTAGGCCGGATAAGGCGTAGCCGCCATCCGGCAATGCCATTCTGGAAGCCGCCTCGCAAACCTGCAAGCAACCTTATGTAATTCATGGGCATCCCTTTTCATCCCTTCTTCGCGGTCGTAAAGTGCTTGCGTTGCGGCACATCCGCAACCGGGCGTAGGAACCCGTTAGCATAAAGCGATATTTTTTGTCGCGACAGCGCATATCCCGTTAGAATCACGGTGGCGCTGACGGAGCAGTCGAAAGGCTGGCCGTTTTTCTTTATGCACGGTATTCCTACCTCCGTCAGCGCTACCCCTTCTGAGTGTAGGAACTCATCGGGCGGTTAATATTTTTTTGCATAAAGAGGATGCCTTATGGCTACTATCCCTGGATTTTCTTACGCGCTTACTGAAGAAAGCTCTGTTTATCACCTTCTCCACCAGCAACTTCCCGATTCTGCGGATCTCTTCGAACTGGCTGACGCCTGCACTGCGTATGTTAGCGTATTGGTGGAAACTGATGACGCGGTGACGTTTGCCACACTCTGCAAGCGATTGCTGGCTGTGCTGAAGCGGCTGCGGGAATGCTGCGATGATGAACTTCCGCAGTATCTTGTTAAACAGTTGATTGCGGGAGAAAAGATTGCCTCCTGCGTGCCGGACTGCTGGCAGGAAACGACGTTGCAGGTGGATTATGCCGTAGCGTTAACGCTGGCGGTGATGGGTGGGACACTGCCTGCAAGCGTGGCGCAAGAACTCGTCGGACTGCTGCATGATATGGTCTGGTTGTTAGCGGAGTTTGTGAAGGAGCCGTATATTACGGCGCACTGAGGCGGGTGATGGGAGGCCGGGGATCTGCTGGGTAAGAAGCAGATCCCCGGTCTTACGCAAAATTTAATGTTGTTTATTGAATGTCTATTACGAAGTAAGAGCAAACGTTTGTATTTTCGCCCTCCCCATAGGCTGAGAACATAATGACGGCATTTCATTCCTAGTAATGACCGTTTGCCCATTTCTTTGCATTTATTCCATTTTATTATGCTTATCGCACCCATACATATGAACTATTTTTCAACTGTTTATTAAAATATTCATATCCATCTTTGTTACTGGCAATATGTAAACTTTCATTATTTGTAACATCAAAATAATCGAACCCGACTAAAAAGAAACCCTCACGAATTTTGTATGGATTAATGTTTATGCATATAGAGTTTTTCTCGGCCCAATCAACCCAAGCATTATCATTGCTTTGATGCCAGATTCTAATACTATGGTTAAAGTTAGTGTTGTTAAATGTTGAAAAGTAATGTTTAAATAAATCTTTCTTATTTTTGAATAAATATTCAATTTTTATCCTTTCTGGATTAACATCAATTTGGCTAATATTTTTCCCATAATCAATTAAACCATCTCGCATTATTTTACTCTTAATTATTGACTCTTTTATTTCACGTGATAAATGATAAGATAAATCAATAATTTCATGGCTATGCTTATTAAATTCGTTGTCACAATAATGCGCTATTGCAATATTAATTGCAACAGCGATATCTATTGTGGAAAAATGGTAGTCACCTGGTTGGAAAAGTGAATTTATTATACCTCTAAACTCTCTTGCATTAATCAAATCAAGAGGCCTGTAACATTCTCGTAGTTTTTTATCATTAACACTCGTTAGAATATCAATAATACTTTTTTGATATAAATAATGAGAGAGTTTCCTCTTAAATATGTAGTGAAACGGAGATGTAATTACTTCAGATATTTTAAAAATGTCATTTAAAATCACTTTGGATACCTAGAATGTAAGTTAAGCATATGTGCTAACCATATCAAACTATTGCAAAAAATATATGTAGAATCTGCACTCCCCTCCCAGTTTCCATATTGTCAACTCATCACCCACCATCTATAATGTTTCCATTGAGAAAACAAGGGGAAAGGATGCAAGTAGTCCAAGAGCGCCTTTCGACGCGGCCACCAGTCAATTTCCTAATCAAGCACTCGCCCTGGACGATCTTTACCGGGTACTAAAAAATGTGCACTACCCATCACCAGACGACATGCGAAAGCGCTTCCCCCAGTCGGGACAGGATGAAATACCGGGAAAAATGGTGAGTCATTGATGTGGGTGGCGGGCATTTAAGAGTGATGTTTTTGCTGATTTTGAGCGGGGAAAGATCTTCATCAAACACATCAGCACTCACGCAGAGTATGACAAGCTCACGGACCTC
>NZ_JAMJFW010000067.1:0-14951 GCF_023544405.1 Enterobacter cloacae complex sp. OE43NF | reverse complement strand
TTCTCAACCCGGTACGCATCAGAAAATCATTGATATGGCTATGAATGGCGTCGGATGTCGCGCCAGTGCACGCATTATGGGCGTTGGCCTCAACACGGTTTTACGACACTTAAAAAACTCAGGCTGCAGTCGGTAAACTCACGCATACAACCGGGCAGTGATGTGATTGTCTGCGCTGAAATGGACGAACAGTGGGGCTACGTCGGTGCTAAATCACGTCAGCGCTGGCTGTTTTACGCGTATGACAGGATACGGAGGACGGTTGTGGCGCACGTATTCGGTGAACGCACGCTGGCCACGCTGGAGCGTCTTCCGGGCCTGCTGTCGGCCTTTGAGGTCGTGGTATGGATGACGGATGGCTGGCCGCTTTATGAATCACGCCTGAAGGGAGAACTGCACGTTATCAGCAAGCGATATACGCAGCGCATTGAGCGGCATAACCTGAATCTGAGGCAACATCTGGCAAGGCTGGGCAGGAAGTCACTGTCGTTCTCAAAATCGGTGGAGCTGCATGACAAAGTCATCGGGCATTATCTGAACATAAAACACTATCAGTAAGTTGGAGTCATTACCCGCTATATGTAGTGGCTCCGTCAGCTGGAAACGGCAAAAGATATGGTGCCCGCGCCGGCAGCCACGCGACCGTTCCCCTGCCTTCCTCTCCCTGTTGATTTCGCTTTTTCCGGTATTTACGTTTTTTCCGCA
Organism: Enterobacter cloacae complex sp. OE43NF; assembly: GCF_023544405.1. Classification (NCBI taxonomy): domain Bacteria; kingdom Pseudomonadati; phylum Pseudomonadota; class Gammaproteobacteria; order Enterobacterales; family Enterobacteriaceae; genus Enterobacter; species Enterobacter cloacae complex sp. OE43NF. The sequence goes on along the minus strand of NZ_JAMJFW010000067.1, from coordinate 14,246 downwards.
ATCGCGGCGCCGGCGAAAAGGTATTTTCCGGTGGTTGCGGGCGCAAAAGTCGCAGGGTGAAAAGATAAGGGGGGGAAATTATCAGCCGGTCTGATGTGTGAAGCCCGGCAGGGTTATACAGGGCAGGTGAAAAGGGACAGGAAGAAGCAACATGAAGACGCCAGGCATGCTGTTTGTGCTGCTGCTGGGCGCCGGGTTTCTGACGGGCCGTGATATCAGACAGGAAGTGCGCGTGAAAAAGACGACGAGTCCATTTTGCCCTTCAGCGCCTGTTTAACCGCCTCAAATTCTTCCTGATGTCCATCGTAATCGTTGAGAACCATCGCGTCTCCTGTTGTGTATACGGCGAATTTATTGTTTTAAAATTCCTTAAAATGTTCAAATATGAACATTGTAAGGCTGTAAATAAAGCCGGAATATAGCCAACTAATCCACCCGGACAGAGCATGGGAGTGCGGCGAATTGACCGGATTTGACTTGATCCTTTGGCGACGGGGCCTGAACTGGACCCAGGAACGCGCCGCGGCAGAGCTCGGCATCAGCCGTACCAGTTTGGTAAAATATGAGGACGGTGAGGCTGTGCCCCGGACGATACAGCTTGCCACCGCTGCACTCACGCTGAAAGCGGAATGGCCAACAATGAAGACCATGAGCAAGGACAGGCTGCTGCGGCAGCTGAAGCACGAAGTGCTGAGGCTCAGTAATGAATAAGTCCATCCCTGTTATCGGCTCTTTTATCCCGTATCCGGGATCCCGGCCGCCGGCTGAAATGGTTCATCCTCAACAGGAGATTATATGAAACTAAAAGGATACGTCACCGCTCTGCCGGTGCTGCTGTATGCTACCCGGACAACCCACCGATTATGGGCGCTTCTGTAACGTATCAGGCATCGCCAGCCACGGTGAAACCTACCGTGTCAGTGACAGCCAGGATTTCTGGTTAACCCCGAACGGCCGCTATCTCAGCCAGGCTGAGTACAGCAGTCCGGCAGATACGCTTCAGAAACTGACGGGTGTGGTCAGTGGTGAAGATCCTGACCAGGCGCGGAAGAAGGCTGTCAGGGTGCGGGTGTTCCGAGTCGAAAGTGAGAGCGCGAGTAAAGGTGCGTGCCTGCCCGTACGTTATGACGACAACAACGCACGGCGGAAAATGGATTCGCTGACTAACGGCCGGCGTATGAAGGTGTACAGTGAAGATGCTGGTCAGTCTGGCCAGCTGATTTACGATAATAGTCGCGGTGCCGGCTTCAGTTACAGGTTACTATGAGCCGGTTTCGGCAAAAAAAACTCTAAAATTCAGCCTCCTGCCGGCTGATTACCGGATTTTAAAAAATTGAACACTTTTCCCCTGCAAATTCCTCAGAATTCACGTAGCGACGCCATCGGGACCGGGCGCGTGGCATACGCCTACTTCGATTATGCCGATGCACTGGCGCTGCGGGAGATGGCCAGCCAGGCTGATTTACCCAAATACCTGCTGGCCCCGGAGGTGTCGTTATTTCTGCGATACGTGCCTGACCTGCGCCAGCAGGTCCTTTTCGACACCCTCTGGAACACGGGCGCACGCATTAATGAGGCGCTGGCGCTGACCGGCGCCAGCTTGACGGTTCCCGGCCGTTTGTCCGGCTGAAGACGCTTAAACAGCGTCAGCGTCAGCGTCAGCGCGGGCGTGGGAGACCGGGGAAGGATGAGGCGGTGTTCAATATTGTTCCTCTGACCGATCCTCAATATGTCAGAAAGGTGCGTGAGTTTCTGACCACCCTGCGTATTGGCAAACAGCAGTTGCTCTGGCCGGTGCATAGTGATAACACGCCGCGTAACTGGATCAGGAAAGCGCTGGACCTCGCAAAATGTGACTCTGTCACTTTTAGTATCCCCGTCACCTGCCACACGTTCCGGCATAGCTTCTGTATGCACCTGATCCAGCATGGGGTTCCTCTGAAAGTTGTGCAGGCCTACACCGGGCATTCCCGGCTGGAAACCACTGAAACCTACACACGCGTGTTTGCACTCGATGTCTGGCGTCAGTATGGCGTCCGATTCAGCCTTCCTGACAGTCATTTAACACTTCCGGGATAATCCTCATTCCATTCTTATATTTCCATATAAATCTAAATTAATCCTTAATGTTTCTTTGTCAGGCCGTTAACAGGACGGTCTGGCCGTCTTTTGTTGGTTTTTGTTCGGTATTTTTCCGTATTTTTCTATATTTGTGCGTCCTTTTGTCTTTACACGCAAACCTGGATGCGTAATAATCCATTTGAGTGTTTTATTTTTCCTGATTGATACGGTTTTTTTCTAAATGATGTGAGGTTTGAAATGCGTATTTTTGTTGACGACGGTTCCACCAACATCAAACTGGCCTGGATGGAAGAAGGCGCAGTGAAAACGTTGATCAGTCCGAACAGCTTTAAACCGGAATGGTCCATGACACTGCAGGGGCTGGATGATTCAACGGTGCCGGCTTCCGCCAACTATGAAATTGACGGGGAAAAATACAGCTTTGACCAGCTGAGCCCGGATGCCGTGCGCACCACGGAAACCCGCTATCAGTACAGTGATGTGAACGTTGTCGCTATCCACCACGCGCTGATGCGCTCCGGCATTGAACCGCAGCCGGTTGACATTGTTGTGACGCTGCCGCTGGGCGAGTACCTGGATGAGAACGATCAGCCTGACTTGGCCAACATCGAGCGGAAAAAAGCGAACGTGAAACGCGCGGTGACCGTTCAGGGGCGTGAGAGCTTTACCGTGCGTAAAGTCAGTGTGCTGCCAGAGTCGGTCCCTGCAGGCTTCAGTGTACTGAAGGATCTTGACGATCTGGACTCCCTGCTGATTGTGGATATCGGTGGAACGACGCTGGATATCGCGCACGTTCGCAGCAAAATGTCCGGGTTCACCAAGACGTATTGCGATCCTAAAACCGGCGTATCCATCATCACCGAGGCCGTAAAACACGCACTGGATGCCAGCGTGAGTACCCGTACCAGTTCATATTTTGCCGACCGTCTGATCCAGGCGCGAAATGACGAAACGTTTCTTTCCCGTTACCTCCAGAATGCTGACCAGCGAGCCCAGGTGATGAAGGTACTGCATGAGCGTGAAAAAGCCCTGACGCACCGTGTCACCGATTCAGTTGGCCGCTTTGCCGGCTTCACGCACGTCATGGTTGTCGGGGGCGGTGCCAGTCTGGTCGCCGGCGCAGTGAGGCAGGCCACGGGGGTGAGTGACGATCGTTTCTTCGTCAGTGATAATCCGCAGTTCGATCTGGTTCTGGGTATGGTGGCAATGAAGGGTTGAGTATGACTGATAACCGTAAATGCTCGTTTTATATCTACCCGGAGCGCAATGCGGCAGACCGGGTAGCCGACGGCTTTCTTGAGAAACTGCCTCAGAAAGAGCGTGGCCGCGCGATGCGCGCCATGATGCTCTGTGGTGCCGCGCTGATGAAACAGGACGAACGCCTGCCGTTCCTGATCGCTGAATTTCTGACGGAGAGCACTTCGATGCAGGATATTCAGCGGATCATTAGCAGTACGCTGCCGCAGCAGGATACAGGAGAGATGGCGCGTCTGGTTGAGGCGTTTCTGCAGGCCACCGGCGGTGGCAGCCACATGGTGCCGCCGGCAGGCGGCGCTGAGCCGGAAAACAGTACCGCCGTGACTCCCGAACCGGCCGCACCGGAGGACAAAAATCTGGAAGAAACCCGCAAGAACGTCCAACATCTGTTCCCGGATGATGACTAAGGTGAACTTCCGCGCCATCGCTGGCAGCCCTAATGTGGAAAATGTGGTGCTGATCAGCGGTGTGCCTACAACAGCGGCAGACACTCTGCCGCCGGCAATTTAACTTGATTATATGGCTCATTCGCCGTATTGTTAAAACTCATTTTCGGTAGCGCCCCGCCTGGCGAAGGAGTAAAACCATGCAATCATTCCCCCTGTTCGTTTCCCGTGCCGTACTGGTGATCACCAGTGACCATTGTCTGCGGCAGCAGCGCAGCTCCCTGCACCACACGTCATGCCAGATTAACCTGAGCTCAGGAAGTCACCTGCGCTTATGGCCTTTCTGCACGCTACCCAGGCGGGAAATAAGCGACCGGCAACCGGCTATGCCCCGCGGTTACTGGGTCAGGCACTGCGGCCGGGATGTCATGTTTACGGGGCGCATTGGTGAGGCAGATCCTATGAAACAGGTCTACTACAACGAAGGCTGGAGCGGTTCGAGCAAGTATACGTTTGAAGTTTATCAGCTGGAGAACGGGAGTTACCGGGCGCTGGTCCGCAAATGGAATGGCAAAATCAATAAGGTGCAGCAGGAAACACAGTACCTGTCTGACACGCGAGAGGGACTGAAACTCCAGGACTATCCCCGCACGCGCCAGGTGAAAATATTTCTGAATTCTGACTTCTGGGAGAAGGGTGATGATTAAGATGGTTAGCGTCGTTCCGCAGCCGGAAACGGTGAAGATGCTCCGGGGAAAAATGGGCATGACTGAAACCGCATTAGGGGCCGTCATGGGGTATGAACTGCGCGCCTGGCAGCGTAAGGAAGCCATCAGCGACGACCTAAGTCAGTACAACAAGACCAGTCTTCGCCCGGGCGAATATAACATGCTGATGCTGATCGCCGGCGTGCATTCTGATTACCGCCTGAACAGGACATTCAGCCCGGATGATATGGTTAAAGAGCCCGCCACGGCCGAAGACGTTCGCCGCCTGCGTCTGGCGCTGGGGCTGAAACACGCTGAAATTGCAGCTCTGTTTGGCTATAAGCCGGCGTCATGGCAGACCAAAGAGAAGGTCGCACAGCGTGGCGTGAAGCTCAAGACCGGGGAATTCAATTTCCTGTTACTGCTGGCCGGTGAGCATCCGTCACTGCAGCTGGTTGAAAAAGTGAAATAAGATCAGCTGCGGACCTGATAAAAGCCCGTTAATTCTGGTTTTTTATAAGGTGCTGTATTTGTATATAGGACAAAATGTCCTAATATATATTTGTGGCCGGGCAAGGTGCTCAGGTCCCCTACCAAGGGAAATATATGAAATTTTCAGCAGAAGAACTCAACATTATCCGCCAGGCGGATGCCATTATTGCCAGCAAAATTACCACCACGGATTTTATTACCGGTGCAGACGCCGCGCGTTCCTTGCTGCGGTTTCGTCTTGCTGCAGAACCACGCGAATCATTCTGCGCGTTCTTTCTGAACAGTCAGAATGGCGTGATCGCCTTTGAAGAACTGTTTCAGGGAACTATCAACAGTGTCACCGTTCATCCGCGTATCGTCCTGCAACGCGCCCTGCATCATAATGCCGCCACCGTGGTACTGGCGCATAACCATCCTTCCGCTTTCACTGAACCCAGTCAGGCTGACAAGCTGATCACCGAGCGTCTGGCGCAGGTGCTGGGGATGGTTGACGTCAAAGTCCTCGATCACCTGATTGTGGGCGGCTGCGATATTTTCTCTTTTGCTGAACATGGTCTGATTTGACAACCGCGGCCGCACAGTGGTGCGGCCGGCTCTGGAGGCTTGCTATGGGCAATAAATATACCGTGCCACTAAACGTGGGCGCGATCCGCGAAAGCTGTTTCCGTCCCGCTGACAAATGGACCCCGCCTACGGGGGATGAACTCCGCTATTTGCTGGAAAATGTGCTTAACCTGAGTCAGGAGGGGCTTGCGCGACATGTTGGTGTTAACGGCAGAACGGTGCGCCGCTGGGTGAACGGAGAAAGCGACATCGCGTATTCCGTCTGGTGCATCCTTTGCATCGATGCCGGCTTACCGCCGTTCTGGAAATAGCTGCGCAAAACACCGGCGCGAAAATGTGCTTCCTGAAGAGAAGCTGAAGGGCTTGTGCAATTGCGAACCGCAGTACCGAACATCGGTACTGGAATCCAGTGAGGGGCTGAGCCGCTATCAGGCCGGGGCTGAAAACTGAGAAGGTGGCCGCCTCCTGCTGGGGCTATACGGCCATTAAACCTGTATTGCCCTGAAACGCGCTGTACGCCTCTCTGAGCGCTTCTTTAAAAAAGCTGCACCTTTTCTTCGCATTTATCGCTTTGACGTGTCCAGGCGTGCATTCAGAACCATTCTGATTTGATTTCGGCCCGGTATTTTCCAGTGAGCCTGCTTTAGATATCCTCAGAGCGTTTCCTTCCTGTTCATTTCAGGTCAGTTGCAGTCATTCCCTGGTAGTCCCACCGTTCCCGCAGCGGGTTCAGGCTATCGTGAGTGTCTGATGCCTGGACCTCTGCACCATGCCGGCAAAGTGCCGCCAGCTGGATCTAAAAGCAATATATTCAGGGACAGGCGTCAAGAGAAAAACAAAGAAAATTAATCATATAATGCTTGCCATGCATGGCTCATTAGACGTATTATAATCACATCGAAAGGCAATGAGGCTTTTCGCGGTAGCGCCCCGACTGGCGCAGGAGTAAAAAATTATGAGTAAAGCACTGACCCCTTCCCAGCTTAAAGCTGAACTGGACACGCAGAAAGATGCGCTGCTGAAGGCGTGCCTGTATGCCCTCAACGAAATCCCTAACCGTCGTTTAAGTGGTCCGTATTCATCCACGTATGCGCTGGCCGCGCAGGTCAGTAAACTGCTCCAGAGCTGCAAATAATCATTGATGGGCTGGCATTGCCAGCCCTGTTCAACGCTAACGGTAGCGCCCCGCATGGCGCAGGAGTCTGAAATGTCATCTGAAAATACTCTCCCGTCGGTCGATCTGATGTCCTGCCAGCATGGTGGTGACGTGATCCCGTCCATTGCTATTGAGCGCATTATCTCGTTGCGGGATGAAGGTATCCGCGTCTATCTCGACGGCATAGGCAAGCTGCGAAAAGCGCGCGATCTGATGCAGCAGGCCGGAGGCTGTCAGTACCTGTATGACTACGACAAAGCCGTAGAGAGCGCCATCAAATGGAGCGACACCACGCCAGACCAGGCCGAAATGGCTATTTCCCGCGTTATCGACGGAAAAATCTGGGATCGGCTGATGACGGAAACCGGCATGTATACGCTGATGAGCAACAAGCAACGTCAGGAATGGGATCAGCAGGTGGCAGGCAAAGAAATGCCGCCGATAACGCTGGATAACGTTATGAGCACGTTCCGGCACCTGAACGCAAGCAAGGCGGATACTTTCACGCAAGGTCTGATAGATATCTTTAAATCCCTGTCGTGGGATTATAAAACCAATAACCCCTGCATGTTTGGCAAGCGTATCATCATCGCGCCGTTGCTCGATGTCTGGCGCAGTGGCTGGGTGCGCTTCAGCTCAGACGGGCACACCAAAATTGACGATCTGGCGCGGCCGTTCTACGTGCTGGACGGGCGTAACGTGCCTGATTACCGTGTATCTGACGGCGCCAAACTGGATGCTTTTTTCAGTGAAAACCAGTTCAACGGTAAGGTGTTCGAGTGTGATTACTTCAGCGTGCGATATTACAAAAAGGGCAGCGCGCACATTACGTTTAAACGCCCGGATCTGGTTGAGAAGATCAATAATCTGGTCGCCAGTCACTATCCTGGGATGTTACCCCCTCGCGTGTAATCCAGACGGCAGGCCGCATTTGCGGCCTGAAATATAAACAGGGAAAGGAAGTATTCCCCGGCCTGAGAAAATCATGCCGGGCATGTATTTATTGCTTGATCGGTATGGCTCATTAGACGTATAATGATCACATCGAAAGGCAATGATGCTTTTCGCGGTAGCGCCCCGACTGGCGCAGGAGTACAGAAAATGTCTACTGAACTGAATCAACCCGCCATCACTGCACGCATTATCCCCAATAACCGCCGCATGGCCTTTCTGCCACGCCTGTTCGGCGCCTGGTATCTCACAGGTGAGGCCGGTGTCTACAACCACGCAAGCTCTCTCTGCGCCGATTATAAAGGCGGTTCCTGGGAGTTCGTCGAACTGTCTTGCGGTAGCGGCTTCATGTACCCACTGAGCGCAGAGCGCTTCACGGTATCGGTTAGCGGTAACTGGTTCGAAGGGGAACTGTCCGCAGAAGCTACCGGTATCGTGCTGACCCTGTTCACCCTGAACCACATGATCTGGCACGCACATGAAGAAGGCTATCAGCACATCTGCGACATGCTGATCACCCAGCAGGAAAAGCTCAAATTATATGCCGACCAGCACGCCGAAGCCGGTTTGATTTACCGCGCGATTGACTGAAACGGCGGCCCCCGCGAGGGGGCCAATACTGACAGGGGGGAAAATGTTAACACTAACTGATATTCGCGCCAGCAATACGGTGCTGGTTACGGAATTTGGCGGCGTGCGTGCTGTGCATTTCTGTCTGCATGAAAAATTAAGCGGTAGCGACAACGATCTGTGGTTTCCGCTTGCCAATGGGGCCGACCTGTTCGAGGCGCTGGAAAGCATTATGTGCATCAATTTTGCCGCTGCTAACGTTGTCTCGCTGGAGTTCCTGCGGCAGAACGGGAAGTGCAAAGACTACCGGATCACCTACAACAAGGCCAAACTCAAGCCATTATGTTAGATATCTGACATCATTAAATGTTCATATTTGAACAAAATTAATTAAAAAATACGCCTGATGAGTTGATAAAATGGCTCATTAGACGTGTAATGATCACATCGAAAGGCAATGATGCTTTTCGCGGTAGCGCCCCGACTGGCGCAGGAGTAAAAAATGGAACTCAATGAAACTGCAAAATTACCTGACTCTGATGCACGGAAAATTAACGCCGTAGCGTCTCAGGCATACCCTCTTGGCCTCCTGCCTAATCTGAAAATTAACTTCTACTCTATTGACGCCATTCAACTTGAACTGCGTGACAACAGTGGTGATCTTATCTGGCGAGATTTCACATTCTCCCTCGATTTTATCAACGGTTTTATGCCTTATATCGGACCAATAAATTAGCACTGATTATCGACGGGAGCGGGGGAGAAACTCCCCCGGAAGGAGATTAAGAAATGGTATTAACCGGTATTGAAACAGTAAAGGTAGTGGTGATCTGTACAGGCCACGTCAGCCATCAAGATTCAGAGATTATCCCTGAGTTTCTCTGGAACAACTGGAAAGAATCCGGAGAGTTCTGGATAAGCAGTACTGCTCACGGTTGGTTATTTCGGTTGTGTGCTCTTCCCGATGAATGGGAGGTGCGTCTGAAAAATTTTGGAGTAAGTGACGGCTGCATATCAAATCTTAGAGTGCTGGAATGTGAAGGATATGACTGGGTTCATTTCCAGGCTGATGCACCCATCGTGGAGGAACTTCAGCACTGGGACTGGTAATAATCTGGAACACTAAAGGGGGGTTAAAAAGCAGAGAAAAAAAGGGCCGGATTGCGAGCACAATCCGGCAGGTTGACAAAAGAAAATGTGAGGTTTGCTTATGTCATTATCCATTCTACAGCTTGCCGAAGATCTTGCAAAGGGTAAGCGAATGAGAGTACCACCGATGAACGGACCGGAGTGGCGACACTTCTGTTTCTGGCTTGAATATTACATGGGATACAGTATGTAAAGTAACGAACGGCACTCATGGCAGAGCCGTTTTTTTTAACTTTCAGCGGGGAGGTTTCACGCCTGAACTGGCGTTTTATCCTCAGTAGATGAAGAGACCCGCTTTCTCTGACGTGTTCTTTTTCCTTCAGTAATCTCTTTTAAATCTTTAAGCGTCACGTCATGAAAACCAAAGTTTTTAAGGTGTTCAAGGATTTCGCTGAGTGTGTACCCCTTGTTTTTAATCAGCATCTCAATATCACTTTTCAGGGAGTCAAGTACATCTCGTTTCTGTAATCTTTCTTGCGTCACATCTGGGAGTTCAGCCAGCTGACCTCGAATAGATTCGATGTCTGCTGTGCTGTACAGCTTCGATTTTTTGGTAACCATTCTGGAATCCTCCACCGGAAAAATTTTCATTGTATCTACCGAAAAAATCATTACAAGCAGAGCAGAATATTCTGCGTAAGAATTTGGATAACCAGCTGCGGAAATCATAATCCCTTTGCGTTAGAGGAAAAGTAGCCTGTCCCGTTTTCTTTGAAATACAGGCGATGATTTGCCCTACATGAGTATCAATATACCGGAACTTGTTCTGCGTACTCCCTTTGTCATCTGGCATACAGATTGCAAATTTGCTAAACTCATTTTAGGAGTTCAAAAGCGGGACAGGATATGTTTTGTATTACCGCCACCACGGTGGCAGCAATCCAAAACTCCTGGTCAGGGCGAAGCCCCGACACCCCATACCGTGCTAACTGTAGGACCGAAAGGAAGATTTAGCGTCATGAGTAAGAGTGAGCGACGTAACAGAACAGCCACTCTTCCGCCGGTAAGATGTCTTCCGGAAGAGCGGGATGAGATACGTCAAAAGGCGGAGGATGCAGGTCTCAGCATTGGTGCATTTATGCTTAGGGCTGCGTTAGGAAGGAAGATTGCCCCGCAGACAGATCACAAACTCATTAACGAGCTTTCACGTCTTGGCGGTTTACAGAAGCACCTCTTTAAAGAAGGGAACGGGGTCGGCAGTAAGGAGTACGCAGAGATACTGCAGGCCATCAAGGCAGCCATTTTCAGGATAGAGCAAAAGAACGACTAGACATGAACGCCATCATTCCACCCAAACGTCGCGACAAGAAGTCCAGCTTTGTTCAGCTGGTCGCGTACGTTTCTGTGCGTGATGATGTCCCGTTAAAAGACGAACTGAAAGAAGACCAGCGTTTCCAGCGACCGTCACGTTCCCGCCAGGCCATTTTTGATCGCCTTGTTGATTACATGAACCGTAGCGAAGGAACGATCACCGAGCAGATAACTGACATGAGTCCGGAAGGAGACGTCCGCTGTTCTGTTGACGGTGTTATCTGTCAGCATAACCTGATGTCGGTTGAAACAGCCGCAATGGAGATGAATAGCATTGCTATGCAGAACCTGCACGTAAAGGATGCGGTTTATCACTATATTTTGAGCTGGCAGGAAGATGAAAATCCTTCTGACGATCAGGTTTTTGATAGTGTGAAATACTCACTCAAGCGCCTGGGTATGGAAGAAAACCAGTATGTTGCGGGGATTCACCGTGATACGGATAATCTGCATGTTCATGTTGCGGCTAACCGCGTCCACCCGGTTTCTTATCGTGCGGCTAATGTCTGGAATGACGCGGATAAACTTCAGCGTACCTGCCGCGAACTGGAACTGAAGCACGGATTTAAAGTGGATAACGGAAGCTGGGTTCGTGATGCTGACAACAACATTGTGCGGGCCAGAAAAGGGTACCGCAATGCACCACGTTCAGCGCGACAGCTTGAACACTTTTCTGATAAAGAGTCTCTTCATCATTTTGCAGTCCAGCATGTTCGTAAACCTGTTAATGCCATGTTCCGAGAGAAGAACGCGTCATGGGAAAAACTGCATCAGGTCATGAATGATGCTGGTTTAATGTTAGAGACTTCCGGCAAAGGATTGATCGTGCGTGATGTGTGTGGCGATGAGAAACTGGCCGTTAAATCATCGCGGGTTCACCCTAGTATGACGCTTTCCCGTCTTGAGCCTGCGCTGGGAACCTTTGTTCCCTCCCCACGTTCTGCGGAAATGGTTAAGCAAAGTGTTCAGACGCCTTACAGTGACAAACTGCATGTCCGCGATCGTGGTGCCCGTGCGAAGCGCCGGCAGGCACGCGCTGACGCCCGTATCGATTTGCGCGAACGCTACGGGAAGTACCGCAACGCCTGGAAAAAACCTGACCTTCACGCCGCTGAACGATTCCGGGCTGTGTCCGCTGCATTTAAAGAACAGAAGACCCATATCCGGGATAACGAGAAAGACGCGCATATGCGTAAGCTCATGTACCACATCGTGGAGTTTGAACGTGAGAAGTCGATGGCAGCGCTGCGTATTGCACTGAAGGCAGAACGCCAGAAGTTGTATGACGAGGGCATGATGCGGCCGCTGACCTACCGTGCCTGGACCGAACAACAGGCGCTTCACGGCGATCAGGCTGCGCTCAGTCAGTTGCGTGGCTGGTCTTACCGACAGAATCGTAAAAACCGGACACCGCAGGCCTCTGAAAATATTATTTACTGTGCACCTGCAGATGACACTTCGTTGCTCAAAGCAGATGGTTACGAGGCCCGCCTGCATCGTGACGGCGCGGTTGTCTATTCCCGCCAGGGGCAGGATGCCATCATTGATCGGGGAGACCGCGTTGAAGTCATTAATCCGTATGATGACGGTGACCTCAACACGCGCATTGCCGTTGACATGGTGGCCTGGAAATCAGGCGAGCGTGTCGAATTCAGCCGGGATGGCTGTTTCGCATATGCTGCCGGCGATGCGGTGGCTGCGCACAACCTGCATCATCGTGACAGTATCATCGTGCCGAGTGACCGGGAACAATACGACTATACGCGGGAGAAGTTTAACCAGCTGAAAGGCCGGTATACGGACAGTGAACGGGAGGCACTTCGTCAGCAATATGACGAACGTTATTACGACGATGTCCGTAATAATGACGACAGCAGTTATAAGCCATAAAACCGCTTCGGTGCAGCATTAAGACGACAGAGCATCTGAGGGGATGTCAGGGTATTTGACTGTGCTGTCGCAGGCGGATCTGAAGGGAATTTCTCCCTGTCCCCACAAGCGTACGCTGATGGCCAGACAGGGAGTGCCAGGAAACGTGATTAGTGGCGGATCTGCGCCAGTTCGTCTTCCGTCAGACCAGTCATTTTCATGACGGTGCTACGGTCGATACCGTTCTGCAGCATGGTACGGGCTATTTTCAGAGTGGCCTGACGCTCACCTTCTGAACGACCTTTTTCAATACCGCGCTGTTCACCGAGCTGCAGACCTTCAGCTCTGCCCTTCTCGATACCTTTTTGTTCAAGCTGTTGTGCGATGGTCATAAGTGCGTCTCCGTGTTGCGGCACACGCTGTGCCAGTTCGCGTACAAAGGCTTCGGCGTCAGCTGTTTCGCCTGCCTGTACAATATAGTGTACCAGCGATATTACCTGTGATGAAGAGAGATATCCGGCCAGTAAAATGGGGGCCAGTCGATCAACCAGTTCAGCCAGGTCCCGCTGATGAATGTGTTTCTGCAGTAAGGTCAGGGCAGCCATACTGCGATGTCCGGCGATTTCATCATCCGGGATGACCGTAACGTCTACAAGAGGGAAAGCGCTGCTGTAAAGTTTGCCTGCCAGCGCCGGATCGTCAAACTCATCCAGCCACCGGGTGGAGTAAGGATACGGGGTGCGTTTCCCCGTATAGAACAGCACCGGTATCACCAGTGGCAACTTTTTATGGCCGGAATCAAGATGACGCTGCATCGCGGCTACCGCATACCGGATTAGACGAAAGGCCATATGCTTATCCGGAGACGACTGGTGTTCAATGAGTACATGGACATAGCCTTCCCCAGTTGTCGTTTTCAGGCTGTAGAGCACGTCACTGAAATACTGGCGGAGATCATCCTCAACGAACGAGCCGGATTCCAGTTTGAGCGTGCTGAGATCGCAGACGGTGCGCAGCTCTGCAGGCAGGTGAATTTCCATGAACTCCCGGGCAATATCCGGTTGCGTCAGGAACTGCCTGAATGTGGCATCGTGGGGAGTGGGGGTGCTGTTTTTTTTCTTCATCGGCAATAGCCTGTTAAAAATGACATGGAGATGTTATCACAACCCGGAAAAGTAATAATTGTCGCTGAAAGGAATGACCATCCGCCATTCTTTATGGGGGCGGTTAGGATCGTTGCCTTACACTAAACTGCCCCCAGGAAAATCATTTACGGATACAATGCTGGCCTTGATTTTGTGTCCGATCTATCTATCTGAATATATTTTCTCGATACTTTTGCGTATATCGTTAAGCCTGACTGGTTTTGTAAGAAGCTCAACCCCATCGACTGGACTCTCGCTGGAGTAAGCGCTGATGAAAATAAAGGGTGTTTGTGTGTTGGGACCTGAGCTTTTTTTTACTGCCATATAAAGCTCGTCGCCGGTCATGATTGGCATTTGCAGGTCACTAAGGGGGAACCGCAGAATTCGGAAAAAATCGTACGCTAAGCTAACGGTGTTCTCGTGACAGCTCTTTGACTAGGCTTTCTAAGGCCATTCTGATAGCCCTGACTTCCTGAAAAGCCATGGCTAAAATTTGTGCGGCTAAAAGGGATAACCGATGGTAAAGTAAGTTATCCCTGTCGAGATACTGAAAAGCGTTATCCTCGTTTTTCCCAAAACTGTTTTGCCAGTTCGCTCAGAGCGCTAG
>NZ_JAMJFW010000066.1:0-15114 GCF_023544405.1 Enterobacter cloacae complex sp. OE43NF | reverse complement strand
GAATTGCCATAGTCTACTCATCATCCATGTAATTTAGTTGGGGGAAAATTCCCGAAAGGGATAATAACCATGCTAAGTATGTGGTCAATTTTCTTAATGTTTCTGGATGTAAATTAGCCAGGCTATGCGGACTGGATGATGTGTTACCCAAAGCCATCCAGTCCGTGTTTTCCCCTCTTTTTTAGTGTGATTAACTGATTAAACCCGCACGGGTAACAGCCTTAAAAATCACCCTGCTGGCGAGCCACCAGCGTCAGAATGGAGTACAGCGCTACCGCCTGCTGGTGCTGATTGAAAATCTCAACCGCCCATTCGACCACGCCGGTGGGTTTTTCATCCGCCGTACGCTGTTTCTTCAGGGTTTTACGTTTGCAGGTCAGGCGCACCTGGATGGTATCGCCCGGTTTCACCGGCTCGATAAAGCGCAGGTTTTCCATGCCGTAGTTGGCAATTACCGGCCCCACACCTGCATCAACAAACAGCCCGGCGGCAGCGGAAATCAGGAAGTAACCGTGTACCACCCGCTCGCCAAAGATCGACTCCGCTGCGCCAATTTTGTCCATGTGAGCATAGAAATGATCTCCGCTCAGGCAGGCAAAGTTAACGATATCGGCTTCCGTCAGGGTTCGGCGCGGCGTCAGCAGGCTGTCGCCCGGCTGCAATTCCTCGAAGTATTTGCGGAACGGATGAACGCGATCTTCATGCACCGTCGCGCCGCGTACCCACTGTTTGCCGATGGCGGCCAGCATGGTCGGGCTGCCCTGAATGGCGGTGCGCTGCATATAGTGTTTGACCGCACGCAGGCCACCCAGCTCCTCGCCGCCGCCTGCACGTCCGGGACCGCCGTGCACGAGCTGCGGAAGCGGAGAACCGTGGCCGGTAGACTCTTTTGCTGACTCTTCATTGAGGATCTGAATGCGACCGTGTGCCCGCGCTGCACCAGAAATAAACTGGCGGGCGAGCGCGGGATCCGCCGTGACCAGCGTCCCGGCCAGGCTACCGCCGCCCGCGCGGGCAAGCTGCATCGCATGGTCTGCGTGGCGATATGGCATGAGAGTCGCCACCGGGCCGAACGCTTCGGTGGCGTGCACCGCCGGGGTTTCATCCGGCTGCGGGCAAAAGAGCAGGGTTGGCGGGTAAAACGCTCCGGCGGCCTGCAGATCGGCTTTTCCGCCCAGGCGAACCTGGCAGCCTGCGGCCACAAGCTGATCCACTTTCTCCTGCACATCCGCACGCTGTTCGTTGTTGACCAGGGAACCCATTTTTACGCCTTCCTGCGCCGGGTCGCCCACCACCACCTTTTCCAGCCGGGCGATCAGCGCCTGACTTACCGCGTCAATCTGGTGTTGCGGCACGATAATGCGGCGGATGGCGGTACATTTCTGTCCGGCCTTGGCGGTCATCTCACGTACAACCTCGCGAATGAACAGGGCGAACTCGGGCTGTTCCGGCGTCACGTCTTCTCCCAGCACGCAGCAGTTCAGGGAGTCGGCTTCCATGGTGAACGGGATCGCGTTTGCCACAATATTCGGGTGAACACGCAGAGTCTGGCCGGTGCTGGCGGAGCCGGTAAACGTCACCACATCCTGGCTGTCGAGATGGTCCAGCAGATCGCCCGCGCCGCCGCAGATCAGGCTGATGGCGCCGTCCGGCACCAGACCGCTCTCCACGATCGCTTTCACCATCGCCTGCGTCACCTGCGCGGTGGCGGTAGCGGGTTTGATGATCGCCGGCATCCCGGCAAGCCACGTGGGGGCGAGTTTTTCCAGCATTCCCCAGCAGGGGAAGTTGAAAGCGTTAATATGCACCGCCACGCCCGATTTTGACGTCAGCACATGGCGCGCCGCAAAGCCGCCTTCTTTCGACAGCGGGAGCAGTTCGTCCTCGGGCCACAGCGTGTCGTCCGGTAATTCACGGCTCCCCAGACTGGCATAGGTGAACAGCGTGCCAATCCCACCTTCAATATCTACCCAGCTGTCGGCCTTTGTCGCGCCGGTCTGGGCTGAGAGAGCATAAAACGTCTCTTTCAGGCTGAGCAGGTGCTTCGCCACCGCTTTCAGCATCGCCGCGCGTTCGATAAAGGTCATGGCGTGGAGGGCTTCACCGCCATGCGTAATGGCATAACGACGTGCCGCCGCCATGTCCAGCCCTTCGCTGGTCACGCTCCAGAGCGCTTCACCGCTGATGGCGTGAGGAATAGTACGTTCGCGGCCCCGGCCAGACTGCCAGACACCGGACAAGAAACTGGCTAACTGCTGCATCTCTTATCTCCACATGTTTCGTTATTTCACTATCAATAGTTTAATCATGAATCATAAAAATCAAGCTGAGTTTTAATGAATTGTTAACAATGTGATCTCAAGGGAAGGTGCGCGGCGGTTGTAGCCCTGATGTGGCGGCCTTTGCGCAAAAGCCCTGCGAGCGACATCACAAAATCAGGAAACATTTCTTGGGGGTATATTTAACCTTTGTGTAACTTTTAAAAAACAAAGTGATTCACAATTACGCTTTAAGTTGCAAACTAACGAATCATAAAGGTGATGACGTGACGCAAGAACAACGCTTTGAGCAGCGCATAGCGCAGGAGACGGCGATTGAGCCTCAGGACTGGATGCCGGAAGCCTATCGCAAGACGTTGATCCGCCAGATTGGTCAGCACGCCCACTCTGAAATTGTCGGCATGCTGCCGGAAGGGAACTGGATCACCCGCGCCCCGACGCTACGCCGCAAAGCGATCCTGCTGGCGAAAGTGCAGGACGAAGCCGGGCACGGGCTCTATCTCTACAGCGCGGCTGAAACGCTGGGCTGCGCGCGGGAAGACATCTACCAGAAAATGCTCGACGGCAAGATGAAATACTCCTCCATCTTTAACTATCCGACGCTGAGCTGGGCCGATATCGGCGTAATCGGCTGGCTGGTGGACGGTGCCGCCATCGTCAATCAGGTGGCGCTGTGCCGGACCTCTTACGGGCCATACGCCCGCGCGATGGTGAAAATCTGTAAAGAAGAGAGCTTCCACCAGCGTCAGGGGTTTGAAGCCTGCATGGCGCTGGCGCAGGGAAGCGACGCCCAGCGGCAGATGCTGCAGGACGCCATCAACCGTTTCTGGTGGCCCGCCCTGATGATGTTCGGACCAAACGACGACAACTCGCCGAACAGCGCCCGCAGTCTCGCCTGGAAAATTAAACGCTTTGGCAATGATGAACTGCGTCAGCGCTTCGTCGACAACACCATCCCGCAGGTGGAGATGCTGGGGATGACGGTACCCGATCCCGACCTGCGCTTTGACGAGGATACCGGCCACTACCGCTTCGGTGAGATTGACTGGCAGGAGTTTGACGAGGTGATCAACGGACGCGGGATCTGCAACCACGAACGCCTGGCCGCCAAGCGCAAAGCCTGGGAAGAGGGGGCGTGGGTGCGTGAAGCCGCACTGGCGCATGCAGAAAAACAACGCGCCCGTCAGGCCGCATAAGAGGAAATCACGATGAGCAATGTCTACTGGCCGCTGTACGAAGTGTTCGTACGCAGCAAACAAGGGTTATCCCACCGCCATGTTGGCAGTCTGCATGCCGCTGACGATCGCATGGCGCTGGAAAACGCGCGGGACGCCTATACCCGCCGCAGCGAAGGTTGCTCGATCTGGGTGGTGAAGGCGAGCGAGATCGTTGCCTCTCAGCCGGAAGAGAGCGGCGAGTTCTTCGACCCGGCGGAAAGCAAGGTCTATCGCCACCCGACGTTTTACACCATCCCTGATGGCATCGAGCATATGTGAGGTCAGGGATGAAAACAGTATCTGCATACGCCCTGCGTCTGGGCGACAACGGTCTGGTGCTCTCGCAGCGCCTCGGAGCCTGGTGCGGACACGCGCCGGAGCTGGAAATCGACCTTGCGCTCGCCAACATCGGTCTCGATCTGCTGGGGCAGGCGCGCAACTTCCTCGCCTGCGCGGCTGAGCGGGAAGGTCAGGGCGATGAAGACACCCTGGCCTTCGGCCGCGATGAGCGTCAGTTTCACAATTTACTGTTGGCAGAACAGCCGAACGGCAACTTCGCCGACACGATCGCCCGCCAGTATCTGATGGACGCGTGGAATGTTGCCCTCTACGAGCGGCTGATCCACAGCAGCGACAGCCAGCTTGCCGCCATCGCCGCCAAGGCGATTAAAGAGGCGCGTTACCACCTGCGCTTTAGCCGCGGCTGGCTGGTGCGCCTGGGAGACGGCACCGAAATCTCGTCGCAAAAAATGCAGCAGGCCATCGACAACCTGTGGCGCTTTACGGCCGAGTTGTTCGAGGCGGATGACGTTGAGCTTGAGCTTATTGAGTCCGGCGTTGCGGTTGATCCGCGCATCCTGCGCCAGCCGTGGGAACACGAAGTGTTTGCCGGACTGCGGGAAGCCACCCTGCGCGTGCCCGATGAGACGGCCTATCGTACCGGCGGAAAACGCGGGCTGCATACCGAGCATCTGGGCCCGATGTTGGCAGAGATGCAGTATCTCCAGCGCGCGTATCCCGGTCAGCAGTGGTAAAGGAGAACGCCATGCAACGTCTTGTCGACATCGCCCCCCCACAGGTTCCGCACATCTGGTCCCTGTTAAGCCAGATCCCGGACCCGGAAGTGCCGGTGCTCACCATCACTGATTTAGGCATGGTGCGTAGCGTCACCGCGCAGGGCGAAGGCTGGGTGATTGGCTTTACGCCAACCTATTCAGGCTGCCCGGCGACGGAACACCTGCTTGGCGCCATCCGCGACTCCCTGACGGCGCACGGTTATACGCCGGTGCACATTGTGCTGCAGCTGGAACCCGCCTGGACGACCGACTGGATGACCGCCGATGCGCGTGAACGTCTGCGCGCGTATGGCATCAGCCCACCCGTGGGGCACAGCTGTCATGTCCACGTTCCCGCTGAGGTGAGCTGCCCGCGCTGCGCCAGCACCGACACCTCGCTTATCAGTGAGTTTGGTTCTACGGCCTGTAAGGCGCTGTATCGCTGTAATACCTGCCGCGAACCCTTCGACTATTTCAAATGTATTTGAGGTTGTCATGACAACGTTTCATTCATTAACAGTGGCAAAAGTAGAACCCGAAACCCGCGATGCGGTGACCATCACCTTCGCGGTTCCGCAGGCGTTGCAGGAGGCTTACCGCTTTCGTCCCGGCCAACACCTGACCCTGAAAACCAGACTGGGTGCAGACGAATTGCGCCGCTGTTACTCCATCTGCCGGAGTAGCGCGCCGGGGGAGATCAGCGTCGCGGTTAAAGCCATTGAAGGTGGACGTTTCTCTCGTTACGCCCGGGATGAGATCAAACCGGGCATGACGCTGGAGGTGATGGTTCCCCAGGGGCATTTTGGCTATCAGCCGCAGCCTGAACGGGAAGGTCACTATCTGGCGATTGCCGCGGGCTCCGGCATCACCCCGATGCTGGCGATTTTATCCGCCACGCTGGCCGCCGAACCGAACAGCCACTTCACCCTGATCTACGGCAACCGCAGCAGCCAGAGCATGATGTTCCGTCAGGCGCTGGCGGACCTGAAGGATAAATACCCGCAGCGGTTGCAGTTGGTTGCCATCTTCAGCCAGGAGCGGCTGGACAGCGACCTGCTTTACGGCCGTATCGACGGTGAAAAGCTGCAGGCGCTGGCGAAAACGCTGATCAACTTCCGCCAGTACGACGAGGCCTTTATCTGCGGCCCGGCCGCGATGATGGACGACGCTGAAGCGACCTTAAAAGCGCTGGGAATGGCCGAAAAATCCATTCACCTTGAGCGGTTCAATACGCCGGGCACGGCCGTTAAGCGCGTGGTGAGCGTGCAGGCGGAAGGCCAGAAGGTGATCGTGCGCCAGGACGGACGTGACCGCGAGATCGTCCTGACGGCGGACGACGAGAGCATTCTTGATGCCGCCCTGCGCCAGGGGGCGGATCTGCCGTATGCCTGCAAGGGAGGCGTCTGCGCCACCTGTAAATGCAAAGTGCTGCGCGGCAAGGTGGACATGGCGACCAACTACAGCCTGGAGCCGGACGAACTGGCCGCCGGGTATGTGCTGAGCTGTCAGGCGTTGCCGCTAACCGCCGACGTGGTCGTCGACTTTGACGCTAAGGGGATGGCATGAGCGAACTTCTGGTCACCCGTTATGACCGCGTGCTGCAACTCACGCTCAACCGGCCGGCGGCACGCAACGCCCTTAACAATGCGCTGCTGACACAGCTTGCAGAACAGCTGGAGGCGGCGGCCAGCGATAACACCCTCTCTGCCTGTGTGATTTACGGCAGCGAGCGCTGCTTTGCGGCAGGAGCCGATCTCAACGAAATGGCAGAAAAAGATCTGCCTGCCACCCTGAACGATAGTCGTCCTCAGCTGTGGAAGCGGATTGACGCCTTCAATAAACCGCTGATTGCCGCCGTGAACGGTTTTGCACTCGGGGCTGGCTGCGAGCTGGCCCTGCTGTGCGACGTAGTGATTGCCGGTGACAACGCCCGCTTCGGACTGCCGGAAATTACGCTTGGGATCATGCCCGGTGCGGGCGGCACGCAGCGCCTGATCCGCTGCGTGGGTAAATCGCTCGCCAGCAAAATGGTACTGACCGGGGAAAGCATTACGGCGCAGCAGGCCCAGCGAGCCGGTCTGGTCAGCGACGTTTTCCCGGCCTCGCTGACGCTGGAATACGCCCTGAAACAGGCAGCGCTGATGGCGCGCCACTCGCCGCTGGCGCTACAGGCGGCTAAACAGGCGCTGCGCCAGTCGCAGGAGGTGCCGCTGCAGGCGGGTCTGGCCCAGGAGCGTCAACTGTTCACGCTGCTCTCGGCCACGGAAGACAGGCGAGAAGGCATCGACGCCTTCTTACAGAAACGTACTCCCGACTTTAAAGGACGCTAATTGTGGAATCTATTCTCAGTCATGTAGAGCAAGGCGTAATGACCCTGACGCTGAACCGTCCGGAGCGTCTGAACAGCTTTAACGATGTGATGCACCAGCAGCTTGCAGAATGCCTGAAGCAGGCCGAGCGCGATGAGACGATCCGCTGTCTGCTGATCACCGGCGCAGGGCGCGGCTTCTGTGCCGGTCAGGATCTGAACGACCGTAATGTCGACCCGAACGGTCCGGCGCCGGATCTGGGGATGTCCGTCGAGACCTTTTATAACCCGCTGGTACGTCGTCTGGCTGCGCTGCCAAAACCGGTGATTTGCGCGGTCAACGGCGTGGCGGCAGGAGCAGGAGCCACGCTGGCGCTGGGGTGCGACATGGTGATTGCCGCGCGTTCCGCCACCTTTGTGATGGCCTTCAGCAAGCTGGGGTTAGTCCCGGACTGCGGCGGAACCTGGTTCCTGCCGCGCGTGGCCGGACGTGCCCGCGCTATGGGGCTGGCGCTGCTTGGCGACAAACTGAGCGCCGAACAGGCGCACGCCTGGGGAATGATCTGGCAAGTGGTGGATGACGACCAGCTCTCCAGCACGGCGCAGCAGCTGGCGCTGCACTTTGCCTCGCAGCCCACCTTTGGGCTGGGGCTGATCAAGCAGGCGCTTAACGCCGCGGAAACCAATACCCTGGACGCACAGCTTGACCTGGAGCGCGATTATCAACGGCTGGCCGGACGCAGCGACGATTACCGCGAAGGCGTGAGCGCCTTTCTGGCGAAGCGCGTGCCGAATTTTACGGGGAAGTAAGATGCTGAACATTCGTACTGTCGCCGTCATTGGAAGCGGGACAATGGGCGCCGGAATAGCCGAAGTCGCGGCAAGCCATGGGCATCAGGTGATGATGTACGACATCGCCTCAGACGCCATTTCCCGCGCCATTGACGGCATTCGCCAGCGCCTGGCCTCCCGGGTGACGCGGGGCAAACTCACTGAGGAGGCCTGTGGGCAGATCCTCGCCCGGCTGACCCCGGTCACGGATATCAGTGCGCTAACCGCGGCGGACCTGGTGATAGAAGCCGCCTCCGAGCGCCTTGAGGTGAAAAAAGCGCTGTTTGCCGAACTGGCGGAGATCTGCCCGCCGCAGACCCTGCTTACCAGCAACACATCTTCTATCTCGATCACGGCGATTGCGGCGGATATCCGTCATCCCGAGCGGGTGGCAGGCCTGCATTTCTTTAACCCGGCACCGGTGATGAAGCTGGTGGAGGTGGTGAGCGGGCTGGCGACCTCGCCGGAAGTGGCCGACGCGCTGTGCGAGCTGGCGCTGAACTGGGGGAAACAGCCGGTGCGCTGCCAGTCAACGCCGGGCTTCATCGTAAACCGCGTGGCGCGTCCGTTCTATTCCGAAGCCTGGCGCGCGCTGGAGGAACAGGTTGCAGCCCCTGAAGTGATTGATGCGGCCCTGCGCGAAGGCGGCGGTTTCCCGATGGGGCCGCTGGAACTGACCGATCTGATTGGGCAGGACGTTAACTTCGCCGTGACCTGTTCGGTGTTTAACGCATTCTGGCAGGAGCGGCGTTTTCTCCCTTCACTGGTGCAGCAGGAGCTGGTACTGGCGGGGCGACTGGGCAAAAAAAGCGGGAAGGGCGTTTACGACTGGCGCGGCGAATCGCCACAGGTGCCATGGCTCGACGCGATCAACGACAGCTTTAGCCCAATGCGGGTTGAACGAAAGCGTGACGGTGTCACGGAAATCGATGATGTGTTGCTAATTGAAACGCAGGGCGAAACCGCTCAGGCGCTGGCGCTGCGCCTCAACTGCCCGGTGGTGGTGGTTGATCGCATTGAACGCGACGTGGCGGTGATTGCGTCGGCAGCCAGCAACCCGCATACCGCGACGCAAAAAGTCATCCGCTACCTGCAACAGCAGGGAAAGCGGGTGGTGCAGATTGCCGATTACCCTGGCCTGCTGGTCTGGCGCACGGTGGCGATGATTGCCAACGAAGCGCTGGATGCGCTGCAAAAAGGGGTCGCCAGCGAAAAAGATATCGATACCGCCATGCGTCTGGGCGTGAACTACCCGTCCGGGCCGATTGCCTGGGGCGAGCGGCTGGGCTGGCAACGTCTGTTAACGCTGCTGGAAAACCTGCAGCGTCATTACGGCGAAGAACGTTATCGCCCCTGTTCACTGCTGCGCCAGCGTGCGCTTCTGGAGAGTAGCTATGAGTCATAACGCCTGGCATAACGCCCGCACCATGTACGAACAGGATGCCTGCGCGCAGGCAATGGGGATGGACATTATCGACATGGACGAGGGTTACGCAGTGGTGACCATGACCATCACCCCGCAGATGCTTAACGGCCATAAAACCTGCCACGGCGGACAGCTCTTCTCGCTGGCCGACACCGCGTTTGCCTACGCCTGCAACAGCCAGGGGCTGGCGGCGGTGGCCTCTGGCTGCACAATCGATTTCCTTCGACCGGGCTTTGTCGGAGACAAGCTGACCGCCACCGCGCGGGTTAAGCATCAGGGCAAACTGACCGGCGTGTATGACATCGAAATTCAGAACCAACAACAGAAAACCGTCGCTCTCTTTCGCGGAAAATCCCACCGCATCGGCGGCAATGTGACAGGAGAAGCCTGATGCGTGACGCATTTATTTGTGATGGGGTGCGAACCCCGGTGGGGCGGTACGGCGGGGCGTTATCCGCTGTACGCGCGGACGATCTGGGCGCCATACCGCTGCGTGCCTTGCTGGAGCGCTATCCGCAGCTCGACCCGGAGCGGATTGATGATGTGATCTTCGGCTGCGCCAACCAGGCGGGGGAAGACAACCGCAACGTGGCGCGTATGGCGTCGCTGCTGGCCGGGCTGCCGCAGACCGTCTCTGGCACGACGATCAACCGCCTGTGCGGCTCGGGGCTGGATGCGGTTGGCTTTGCTGCACGCGCCATAAAATCCGGTGATGGCGATCTGCTGATTGCCGGTGGCGTGGAGTCGATGTCCCGCGCGCCGTTTGTGATGGCGAAAGCCACCACTGCGTTTCAGCGCCAGGCGGAGATCTTCGATACCACCCTTGGCTGGCGATTTGTGAATCCGCTCATGCATCAGACGTTCGGAACTGACAGCATGCCGGAAACGGCAGAGAATGTAGCTGAATTGTTAAATATCAGCCGTGCCGATCAGGATGCGTTCGCGCTGCGCAGCCAGCAGCGTACCGCCCTGGCGCAGCAAAACGGCATTCTGGCGCAAGAGATTGTGCCGGTGCTGGTGCCGGGGAAAAAAGGGACCGTCACGGAGGTCTCTGTTGATGAGCACCCGCGCGCCGACACCACGCTGGCGCAACTTGCCGCCCTGAAAGCGCCGTTTCGCAAAGATGGCGTCGTTACCGCAGGTAACGCTTCTGGGGTGAACGATGGCGCCGCTGCACTGATTATCGCCAGCGAGCAGATGGCGCTCGCACAGGGGCTTGTGCCGCGCACGCGGATTGTGGCCATGGCCACCGCAGGCGTGGAGCCACGTCTGATGGGGCTAGGGCCGGTGCCCGCCACCCGTAAAGTGCTGGAGCGAGCGGGGCTCAGTATTAACGAGATGGATGTGATTGAGCTGAACGAAGCCTTCGCCTCGCAGGCGCTGGGCGTGCTGCATCAGCTGGGTTTGCCGGACGATGCCGCACACGTCAATCCGAACGGAGGGGCCATTGCGTTAGGCCATCCGCTGGGAATGAGCGGTGCCAGGCTGGTGCTGGCCGCGAGCAATGAATTGCATCGACGCCACGGGCGCTACGCGCTGTGTACGATGTGCATCGGTGTGGGTCAGGGCATTGCCATGATCCTTGAGCGTGTTTGAGCGAACAATAATGTGAGTACCCTGCGATGATAAATACAACAAAGCTTGATCCGATCGAAACCGCGTCCATTGACGAATTACAGGCGTTGCAGACCCAACGTCTGAAATGGACGCTGAACCACGCCTATAACAACGTGCCGATGTACAAACGTAAGTTTGATGCCGCGGGCGTTCACCCTGACGATTTCCGCGAACTGGCCGATATTCGCAAGTTCCCGTGCACCACCAAGCAGGATCTGCGCGATAACTATCCGTTCGATACCTTCGCCGTACCGATGGAGCAGGTGGTGCGTATTCATGCCTCCTCCGGCACAACCGGGAAACCGACCGTCGTGGGCTATACCCAGGGCGACATTGACAACTGGGCCAATCTGGTGGCCCGCTCCCTGCGTGCCGCCGGGGGCAGCGCGAAGGACAAAATCCATGTGGCCTATGGTTATGGTCTGTTTACCGGCGGGCTGGGCGCTCACTACGGTGCCGAGCGTTTAGGGGCCACGGTGATCCCGATGTCCGGCGGCCAGACCGAGAAGCAGGCGCAGCTGATCCGCGATTTTAAGCCGGATATGATCATGGTGACGCCTTCCTACTGCCTCAACCTGATTGAAGAGCTGGAGCGCCAGATGGGCGGCGATGCCAGCGCCTGCTCCCTGCGCGTGGGCGTGTTCGGTGCCGAGCCGTGGACCCAGGCGATGCGTCATGAGATCGAAAAACGGTTAGGCATTACGGCGCTGGATATCTACGGCCTTTCGGAAGTGATGGGGCCGGGCGTGGCGATGGAGTGTCTCGAAACCGCCGACGGCCCGACCATCTGGGAAGATCACTTCTACCCGGAGATCGTCAATCCGAATGACGGCACCCCGCTTAATGACGGCGAGCAGGGCGAACTGCTGTTCACCACGCTGACCAAAGAGGCGCTGCCGGTGATCCGCTATCGCACCCGCGACCTGACCCGTCTGCTGCCGGGTACCGCCCGCACCATGCGCCGCATGGACAGGATCAGCGGTCGCAGCGATGACATGCTCATTATCCGCGGTGTGAACGTCTTCCCGTCGCAGCTGGAAGAGGAGATTGTGAAGTTTGAGCATCTCTCTCCGCATTACCAGCTGGAGGTAAACCGTCGGGGGCATCTTGATTCACTTTCTGTAAAAGTGGAGCTGAAAGAGAGCAGTCTTTCGCTGACCCACGAACAGCGCTGTCAGGTCTGCCATCAGCTGCGTCATCGCATTAAATCGATGGTCGGGATTTCCACGGACGTCATGATCGTTAACTGCGGCAGCATCCCGCGCTCGGAGGGGAAAGCCTGCCGGGTGTTTGACCTGCGTAAAGTGGCGGCCAACGGTTGAATTATCCTCATTCTACGTTCCCTCTCCCACAGGGAGAGGGTGTATTGAGTTCCCTCTCCCTGTGGGAGAGGGTTAGGGTGAGGGTCTATCCAGGATTCGTATGCTATGATTCATCCAGGACAAAAACACCAACAGAATGAATCACATGAAACTCGACGCCTTTATTCAGCATGCGGTCAGTTCGGTTCCCATCAGCGGGACGTCGCTAATCTCCTCGTTATACGGTGACGCGCTTTCCCATCGCGGCGGCGAGATTTGGCTTGGCAGCCTGGCCGCGTTGCTCGAAGGGATGGGCTTTGGCGAGCGCTTCGTGCGAACCGCGCTGTTTCGGCTCAATAAAGAGGGCTGGCTGGATGTCTCCCGCATCGGGCGTCGCAGCTATTACCGCCTGAGCGACAAAGGGCTGCGTTTAACCCGCCGGGCGGAGAATAAGATCTACCGCGCGGAGTTGCCCGCCTGGGATGGTAAATGGCTGCTGCTGCTCTCCGAAGGTCTCGATAAAACCACGCTTGCCGATGTGAAA
The DNA here is from genome assembly GCF_023544405.1 of Enterobacter cloacae complex sp. OE43NF. Lineage (NCBI taxonomy): Bacteria > Pseudomonadati > Pseudomonadota > Gammaproteobacteria > Enterobacterales > Enterobacteriaceae > Enterobacter > Enterobacter cloacae complex sp. OE43NF. Next base: position 2,536 of record NZ_JAMJFW010000066.1, on the reverse strand, counting down.
AAACAGCTTATCTGGCAAGGATTTGGCACGCTGGCGCCCAGCCTGATGGCTTCGCCCTCGCAGCATCTGGCGGATGTGCAGTCGCTGCTTCATGACGCGGGCGTGGCGGAAAATGTCATCTTCTTCGAAGCCCATTCACCGCTGGCACTTTCCCGCGCGGCGCTGCGTTCCCGCGTTGAGGAGTGCTGGCAGCTGACCGAACAGAACGCGATGTACGAGACGTTTATTCAGTCGTTCCGTCCGCTGCTGCCGCTGCTGAAAGAGGCTACGCCGGAAGAGCTTACGCCGGAGCGTTGCTTCCAGATCCAGCTGTTACTGATCCACTTTTATCGTCGTGTGGTGCTGAAAGACCCGCTGCTACCAGAGGAGCTACTGCCTGCGCACTGGGCGGGTCAAAGCGCACGACAGCTTTGCATCAACATTTATCAGCGTGTGGCACCGGGAGCGCTGGCGTTTGTCAGCGAGAAAGGCGAAACCTCGGTGGGTGAACTGCCCGTGCCCGGCACGCTTTATTATCAACGCTTTGGTGGTCTTGCGACCGCATAAGGAGTGAGGATGCCTGTTTATCAAATTGACGGTCTGACGCCGGTGGTGCCAGACGAGAGCTATGTCCACCCGACAGCGGTGCTCATTGGCGATGTGATCCTGGGCAAAGGTGTGTATGTCGGCCCCAATGCCAGCCTGCGCGGTGATTTTGGCCGTATTGTGGTGAAAGATGGCGCGAACATTCAGGATAACTGCGTGATGCACGGCTTCCCGGAGCAGGATACGGTGGTGGAAGAGGACGGCCATATTGGCCACAGCGCCATTCTGCACGGCTGTATTATCCGCCGCAACGCCCTGGTAGGGATGAACGCGGTGGTGATGGACGGGGCGGTGATTGGCGAAAACAGCATCGTCGGCGCGGCAGCGTTTGTGAAGGCGAAAGCCGAGATGCCCGCTAACCATTTGATTATCGGCAGTCCGGCGAAAGCGATTCGTGAGCTGAGTGAACAGGAACTGGCCTGGAAGCAGCAGGGCACGCGCGAGTATCAGGTGCTGGTGGAGCGCTGTAAGCTGACGATGCATCAGGTGGAGCCGCTGCGCGAAGAAGAGCCAGGACGCAAACGACTGACGTTTGATGAGAATTTACGGCCGAAATCGGCGGTGTAGCGGGGGGAATGTATATTACCGGGCAAGGGAGCATCCTGTGACATTACTCATACGACAAGCAACATCAGCAGATTCAGTATTACTCAGTGAACTGGGCTATTGCATCTATCCCGCGCACTTTAAGCATCTGTGGAAGTCGGAATCAGAGCTAAACGATTTTCTGGAATCCGAATATTCCGTTGCAGCGATAGAACAGAGTCTGAGAGACAGCGGAACAAGCTGGTATGTGGCGGACCTTGATCAACCGATTGGCTTTATGAAACTGACATGGGAAGCCACAATCCCTGATACCGACATCAGCGGTGTGCTTCTTAACAAACTCTATCTTGATCCGACCAAGACGAGTAATCACTACGGTCAGAGCATGTTTAGCAGCGTCATCGAACTTACCCGCAGTCATGGCAAAAAATTTCTGTGGCTCGAGGTGCTTGAACAGAATGAACGTGCCCGGCGATTTTATGAAAAGCAGGGGATGCGGTTTATCAAGGATACGGTTTTCGAAACAGCGTCGCAGCAAAGTGTATTGAAGATCATGGGAATGGAGTTATAGCTTTCCTTTGCTTATAGGGGGCTTTTGTCTTCGTCAGACAGGGATTATTGGTTCTGAAAGAGGGATAGATCTGGCTATGCGGGCTCATCAACAGCACAAGTCACGTAAATTGTATCGTAGCGTCAACACGACGACACGACACTATTCTAACAACCCTGGCGCTGAGTATCGCTGGGAACGTAATCGTAAAAAATCCGGGGATGAGCTGCTGGTAACACGTGAAACCATGCACAGTGGACAAAAGCGAGGACGTGACTACACGCCATTGTTTTACTTTTTGCTCAAACAGATTGGCAAGCGGTGGGATGACGTTTTCAGTGAAGTTTGTGGACGTCTTGATACTACCGAGCCTGTGTTCTGGTTAGTCGCGTTGCATGAGCATCAGCAAAGGGATTTAGTCTGTATTGGCGATAGCCGCTTTTATCCGGGCCTGTTTGTTGATGAGAATGGCGTTTTACAACAGGTTAACCCATCGATCAGTGCCAGGGATGTAGAGGTGACTTGCCGATGCTGTACGCACACCTTTATTGGTGAGCCTGTTCCCTGGAGGGAGGAGTGAAATATGGGCTGTTGCGCTACATACCCTGATGAAGTAAGTCAGGATATTTGCCGGATAAACCCCCAATAATTTACGTAGCCGGGATCCATTCAACAATAGTTCTTGCCAACTCCCTGGGCTGTTCGAGCGGAATCATATGGCCGCAATCCAGCATGATTCTTAACGACGCATAAGGTATGGCTTCGACCAATTCTTCTGCCTCCTTCATCGAACGGATGGCATCATCTTCACTGGCGATAACCAGTGTTGGACAACGTATCGTTGCAGAAGGTATA
>NZ_JAMJFW010000065.1:0-15927 GCF_023544405.1 Enterobacter cloacae complex sp. OE43NF | reverse complement strand
TTGATGGGTATAGTTCCTCATAAATAGAATTAGCTTCAGAGTTGCGTATACCATTCCACTGTTCATAAATGTCTATTGCATTTAAATCATCTTCACTAAGGTTAATTTTCATAGATCCTCATTTAGGTTCAGTTGTTCAATTGATGATAGTACATGAGTCTGTAGATACATCAATGAATCTATATGTTTTGTACTCTATGAATACACTAAATTCTCTGCAGGAAATCGCACGCACGATCCGCAACCTTATCCGCACCAATATCGTGACCGATGTTGACCACGGCAAGGGGCTGTGTTGAGTCCATACTGGCGTCATTGAAACCACTTGGCTGAACTAGCTTGCCTGTCGCGCAGGTTGCTCGCGCGTTTAGTGGGCTCCGTCTGTTGGCGAGCACGTGCTTTTACTGGCTGTCGACGGAGAACTCGATACGGCTTTCGTGCTGCCCGGCATTTTCTCTGATCACCATCCCGCGCCGTCTGCCTCACCTGATGCGTTTTACGTATCCTTTTCTGACGGAGCGGTTAGCGAGGCTTTAAGTATCGATGTGGTCAATGTGTGGACATTGATAGAAACAAATCCACTTGTTTAATTTGGTTACTTCAAAAAAATAAGCCCACGTAAGGGAGATTACGCGGGCTAAGGAGGTGGTTCCTGGTACAGCTAGCATTTATGGGTTATGTTTTTCAGCGCTGGGGATAATACCCGTATTGAACGAAGCGGTATGTGATCCGATTCTAAGAATTTTCCCGGCGCGAAAAAATTTCCCTGGTTGACTATTTACTATGCGGATTTCGGGTGCTTTCACCGTTGAAATTGCGCATCAGCAGGGCAAACTCCAGCTCCACCTCTTCCGGTACGGGCAGCCAGACGGTATGGCCATTGCCCGGCGCAACCTCAATCGCTTCGCCTTTGCCGTTCTCCAGGTGTTCCAGCGTGAAGTTCATGTTGCCCTGCGGGGTCATCAGCTCCAGGCTGTCGCCTTTGGTGAACTTGTTTTTCACCGCCACGGCGGCCAGCGAACCTTTGCGCTCGCCGGTAAAATCGCCGACAAACTGCTGACGCTCGGACACAGAATAGCCGTGCTCGTAGTTCTGATAATCGTCATGGGTATGACGACGCAGGAAACCTTCGGTATAGCCGCGGTGCGCCAGACCTTCCAGAGTTTCCAGCAGGCTGGTGTCGAACGGTTTACCGGCTGCCGCGTCGTCAATCGCTTTGCGGTACACCTGTGCGGTACGCGCGCAGTAGTAATAGGATTTGGTGCGGCCTTCAATTTTCAGGGAGTGCACGCCCATCTGGGTCAGACGTTCAACGTGGGCGACGGCGCGCAGATCTTTTGAGTTCATGATGTACGTGCCATGCTCGTCTTCAAAGGCGGTCATGTACTCGCCCGGACGTTTGGCCTCTTCAATCATAAACACGCTGTCGGTTGGCGCGCCGATGCCCAGCGTAGGCTCAACGTTCGTAACCGGGATTGGCTCATGCTTGTGGACGATATTACCGATATCGTCCTCTTTGCCTTCCTGGACATTATATTCCCAGCGGCAGGCGTTGGTGCAGGTCCCCTGGTTCGGGTCGCGCTTGTTGATGTAACCGGAGAGCAGGCAACGCCCGGAGTAGGCCATGCACAGCGCACCGTGAACGAAAATTTCGATTTCCATATCCGGCACCTGGGTGCGGATCTCTTCAATTTCGTCGAGGGAAAGTTCACGCGACAGAATGACGCGGGTCAGCCCCATCTGTTTCCAGAATTTGACCGTCGCCCAGTTCACGGCGTTAGCCTGCACGGAGAGGTGAATATCCATCTCCGGGAAGTTCTCCCGAACCAGCATGATTAAACCCGGATCCGACATGATCAGCGCGTCCGGCCCCATATCCACCACCGGCTTCAGGTCACGGATGAACGTCTTCAGCTTGGCGTTGTGCGGCGCGATGTTGACCACCACGTAGAATTTTTTGCCCAGGGCATGCGCTTCGTTGATGCCGAGCTGCAGATTCTCGTGGTTGAATTCGTTGTTGCGCACGCGCAGCGAGTAGCGCGGCTGGCCCGCGTAGACGGCGTCGGCACCATAGGCGAAAGCGTAACGCATATTTTGCAGCGTTCCCGCCGGGGAAAGGAGTTCCGGTTTAAACATGTTTATTCTCGTTCTGATGACAGGTCAGATCCGCGTGCACCAGGTGCAGCGGTAAGGGGAGATCCCCCACTTTAAGGGCGGGCATTGTAGCGCTGCGGGGCAGGGAGGTAAAGCTTTGCCCCTCACCCCTTTGGGGAGAGGGTTAGGGTGAGGGGGCGTTTAGCTATGCAATCCTGCAGGCATCTGCTTCCCAGCGGTATCCCACGCCATACACCGCGCGAATAAATGACTGTTCGGCGTCGAGCGCCTCAAGCTTACGGCGCAGGTTTTTGATGTGGCTGTCGATGGTGCGGTCTGTCACTACGCGGTAATCGTCATACAGGTGGTTGAGCAGCTGCTCGCGAGAGAACACTTTCCCCGGCTCGTGGGAAAGGGTTTTCAGCAGGCGGAACTCAGCAGGCGTGAGATCGAGAAGCTTGCTGCGCCAGCTGGCCTGGAAGCGGCTCTCATCAACAATCAGCGGGCTTTCGGCGTCCAGCACCTGAAGCTCGCGCTGCGGCTTACAGCGACGCAGAATGGTTTTCACGCGGGCGACCACTTCACGCGGGCTGTAGGGTTTGCAGATGTAATCGTCCGCGCCAATTTCGAGTCCCAGCAGTCGGTCGATCTCTTCGATTTTTGCCGTCACCATGACGATCGGCACGTCGGAGAAGCGACGAATTTCCCGGCACAGGGTCAGGCCATCGGTGCCGGGGAGCATCAGATCCAGCAGGATCAGATCCGGCGGCGTCTGGCGCACGTACGGTAACACCTGATCGCCATGGCTGATAAGCGACGGGGCGTAGCTGGCCGCACGTAAATAGTCGATCAGTAACTGCCCAAGCTTAGGCTCGTCTTCCACAATCAAAATGCGTGGCGTGTTTTCGTCAATCGGTAATTCGGTCATGCTTCTCTCGATAAATCCCGTTCCAGCGGTAACTCTACTGTAATGCTAACCCCGCCAAAAGGCGAATGGGCGGCACGCAGGGTGCCATTGTGCGCCTCGACGATATTAACGCAAATCGCCAGTCCCAGCCCGGAGCCGCCGCTGGCACGGTTGCGGGAGCCTTCGGTGCGATAAAAACGTTCAAACAGTTTTTCCAGCTGCGCATCCTGCACGCCGGGAGCGGAGTCGGCAAAGGTGAGGGCGAAGCGGCCGTTTTCCTGTTTGCCGGAGATGTGTAGTCCGCCACCGCTGTCGGTGTATCGCAGGCTGTTTTCCAGCAGGTTGTTGAAGAGCTGCATCAGACGATCTTTATCGCCAAACACCACCGCGCTGTCCGGCAGGGAGAGGTCAATGGTCAGGTTGCGGCTGGCAAAACGTTCGCGGAAAGCCCCGCTGATAACCTCCAGAATGTTGATCACGTCCACCGGTGCTTTCTGGTAGGCCAGCGCCCCTTCGTCTGACATGGAGAGCTGGTGCAGATCGTCTACCAGTTTGGTCAGCGTACCCACTTCCGCCTGCAGCGAGGCCACGGATTCGGGCGTGAACTTGCGCACGCCGTCCTGAATGGCCTCCAGTTCGCCGCGCAGCACTGCCAGCGGGGTGCGCAGCTCGTGCGAAATATCGGCCATAAAATCGCGACGCATCTGCTGGTTTTTCTCCAGCGTACTGGCGAGCTGGTTAAAATCCTGCGCCAGCTTGCCCAGCTCATCCTGGCTGCGCGTGTCTACGCGGGTGGAAAAATCCCCGGCGGCCAGTTTATGCGTGCCTTCCACCAGCCTTTTCACCGGGGCGAGCAGGCCCCGCGCCAGCGGGAAGGTGGCAAGCGCGGCCAGCAGCGTGGAGAGGATGACGATCAGCCAACTGGCCCGGCGCTGCTGACGATCGAAGTTGATATCGGTGTTGCGCGTCAGGCGTTCCACTGGCGAGGCGATAACCCAGCCGACGGTAGCGTTATTCACTTTGATTGCCCGCCGGGTGCCGTCCGGGGGGATGGGCGCACGAGGGCCAACCAGCGTGCGCATATCCTGGTCGATCACCCAGAACTGGGTGCGCCAGCCGTGGGGCGGCATGCCCGGGCCGGGGCGGTCATCGCCGCTATCGTGCTCCAGCGAGCGCAGGATCTGGAAGATAAAACGGTCATTGTTGCGTAAAAAACGCCAGTTCCCGTGCTGGGCATACTGCTCGCTCAGTGCATCGCTCAAACCCTGCAGGCGCTGCTCATTACCATGCTTAATGTAATCGATAAAACCGCGCTCAAAGCTGAGCCGTACGGCCCAGTGCATGGTGATCAGCAGGACAATACAGGTGGCAAAAATTGCCAGAAAGAGCTTACCGGTAATGCCCGGACGCCAGAATTTCATGATCCACTCCTTTTACTGCGCCGGATAACGACGTTCTTACGGGTATCATCCGGCACGCGGGCGAAGATGAAAGCGGGCAGGGCGATGATAACCGCCATGCTGAGATACGTGTATAAAAAGACCTGATGCGCCACCGGCGTGTCGATGCTGAGATGGTGCTGACCGTACATGCCGAGCAGTAAACCGGCAATGGTGACCCCCACGCTCATGGAGAGCTGCATGATCATCGACAGCAAACTGTTGCCGCTGCTTGCCAGCTCGTCCGGCAGATCCTTCAGCGTCAGGGTGTTCATCGACGAGAAGCGCATGGAGTTAATAATGCCCTGGCAGAACAGCACCAGCGGCAGGGCGTAGTACCAGCCCATCAGCGCTACAGCCATAAACAGCAGGCTGACCAGTGTCAGCCCCAGCGTGGCGGTGACCAGCACGTGGCGATAGCCAAAGCGGTTAACCACCTGCACCACAATGCGCTTCATTCCCATGCTGCCCAGCACCATCGGGATCATCATCAGCCCCGCGTGAAACGGTGAAAAGCCCATACCGATTTGCAGGAACACGGGTGTCATAAACGGCAGCATGCCGCTGCCCACGCGCCCCGCAAAACTTCCGAACAGGCCAAGCCGGTAGGTAGGGTTTTTAAACAGCGTCAGGCTGAACAGCGCCCGGTCGTTTCCTCTGGCATGCCACAGATACCACAGAATGGCGCTCATCCCGATAACGATCAGAATGGCGAGCGTCAGGGAGGAGATTCCCAGCCCTTTTTGCCCGTCGAGAGCGAGGGTCAGCGTCGCCATACCGGTGGCGAGCAACAGAAAACCGACTACATCAAAGCGCCGCGTCTGCAGGGTGTAGTTGGGCATCAGCGCCAGGGTGGCGATAGCGCCAATAATGCCCACCGGCAGGTTGATGAGGAAAATCCAGTGCCAGGAGGCATATTCCACGAGTATCCCGCCCAGCGCCGGACCAAGCAGCGGACCCACCTGGCCTGGTAAGGTCACAAAAGTCATTGCCGCCATATACTGCTCGCGCGGGACGATCTTCATCACCGTCAGCCGCCCGACCGGCACCATCATGGCTCCGCCAACGCCCTGCAGAACGCGTGCCATTATCAGTTGATCCAGCGTATTCGCCATCGCGCAACACAGCGACCCCGCGGTAAACAGCACGATAGCGGTGAAGAAGATATTGCGCACCCCCACTTTGTCCGCCAGCCAGCCGCTGGCAGGGAGCATCACGGCAACGGTCAGCACGTAGGAGACAATCACCATATGCATGTGCAGCGGGCTCTCCCCCAGGCTTTTTGCCATTGAGGGGAGGGCGGTGTTGACGATGGTAGTATCCAGCGACTGCATAAAAAAGCCGAAGGCCACTATCCATAATTGCCAGCGAACGTTACTGGGAAGATCAGTCATTTACCCGGTCACCGTGGTTCTGTCTTTACGTGAAAAACGCAGCCGCAGGCGGTCAAAGAACAGATAGACCACCGGCGTGGTGTAGAGCGTCAGGAGCTGACTCATCACCAGCCCACCGACAATAGTGATCCCCAGCGGCTGGCGCAGCTCTGAACCATCGCCACCGGAGATCACCAGCGGCAGCGCGCCAAACAGCGCCGCCAGCGTGGTCATCATGATCGGACGAAAACGCAGCAGGCAGGCCTGGAAAATTGCCTCTTCTGGCGTCAGGTTGCCGTTACGCTGAGCCTCCAGCGCAAAGTCCACCATCATGATGGCGTTTTTCTTCACAATACCAATTAACAGCATGATCCCGATTAAGGCGATGAGGCTAAAGGGCGCGCCAAACAGCTCCAGCGCCAGCAACGCCCCCACGCCTGCCGATGGTAGCGTCGAGAGAATGGTCAGCGGATGAACATAGCTCTCATACAGCACGCCAAGCACGATATAGACCGTGGCAATGGCCGCCAGAATCAAAATCACCTGCGAATTCATCGTCTCCTGGAAGACCTGCGCGGTCCCGGCAAAACTGCCGCGCACGGTCGAGGGCACGCCGAGCTGGGTCATGGCACGGTCGATGGCCTCGCTGGCCTCGGAAAGCGACGAGCCGGTGGGCAGGTTAAAGGAGATCGTGGACGCTGCCGACAACCCCTGATGGTTCACAGAGAGCGGCGCGTTAGCGGGCCGCCAGCTGGCGAAGTAAGAGAGCGGGATCGCTTTACCGTCGTTGTTAATGACAAACATTTTATCCAGCGCGCTGATGTCCTGGGTATAGCGCGGGTCCACTTCCATTACCACCTTGTACTGGTTCATTGGCTGATAGATGGTGGAAATCTCGCGCTGGCCAAAGGCGTTGTTCAGCAGACTGTTGGCGGCTTCAACGTTAATGCCCAGCCGCGACATGGTTTCACGATCGTAGGTCAACGCCATCTCTGCCCCGTTGTCCTGCTGATCGGAGTTCACGTCCGCCAGCTGCGGCAGGGCGGCCAGCGCTTTACGGATTTTGGGCTCCCACTCGCGCAGCGCGGCCAGATCGTCAGAGAGCAGGGTGTACTGGTAACTGGCGTTCGCCTGACGTCCGCCCACGCGGATATCCTGAACGGCCATCAAAAACAGGTTAGCGCCTGGCTCTTTGGCGAGCTTCATTCGCAGCCGGTCTATCACCTGCTGCGCCGTTTCATTGCGCTCGCCGCGTGGCTTAAGGGTGATAAACATCATGCCGCTGTTAACGCGTGACCCGCCGGTAAAGCCGGTGACGTTATCCACCGCCTTGTCTTCGCGGATGATCTTCATAAAATCCTGCAGCTTGCCGCGCATCGCCTGGAAGGAAATACCCTGGTCAGCCTGGATGCCGCCCATCAGCACGCCGGTGTCCTGCTCCGGGAAGAAGGTTTTCGGGATGGAGATATACAGCCAGACGTTGAGCGCGATGGTGCCGACAAGCACCAGACCAACCAGCCGCGTGTGGTTGAGCACCCACTTCAGTGATTTTCCGTACCCTTCCTGCATTGCCAACAGGAAACGACCAAACCCTTTACGACGCGGCTGCGAGTGCGGTTTGCTGCGCTTAAGCATCCAGCCGCACATCATTGGCGTGAGCGTTAGCGAGATAATCAGTGAGATGCCGATAGCCACCGAAAGGGTGACGGCAAATTCGCGCAGCAGTCGCCCCGGCAGCCCGCCCATCAGCAGCAGCGGCAGGAATACCGCCACCAGCGACAGGCTCATGGAGAGCACCGTAAAGCCCACTTCGCGCGTGCCCTGCAGGGCGGCCTGCAGCGGTTTTACCCCGGCTTCCAGATGACGGGAAATATTCTCCAGCACCACGATGGCGTCATCCACCACAAAGCCGGTGGCGATGGTCAGCGCCATCAGCGACAGGTTGTTCAGGCTAAAGCCGCACAGGTACATGGCGGCGAAGGTACCAATCAGCGACACCGGTACCGCAACGGCGGGAATAAGCGTTGCGCGGCCCGAGCGCAGAAACAGGAACACCACCAGAATCACCAGCCCGACGGAGATCACCAGCGTCTGTTCCACCTCTTCAAGCGAGGCGCGAATGGTCGGCGAACGATCCTGGGCAATCTGCAGATCAATAGCGGCCGGGATGGTCTTCTGTAACTCCGGCAGACGCGCGCGAATGCTGTTTACCGTTTCGATAATATTGGCTTCCGGCAGCTTGCGGATCATCAGCAAGATGGCCGGTTTGGCGTTGGTCATCCCGGCGTTGCGCACGTCCTGCACCGAGTCGGTGACGCTGGCTACGTCGCTTAAACGTACCGCCGCGCCGTTATTGTAGTGGATGATGAGCGGCTGATATTCGGCGGCGGTTTTGAGCTCGTCGTTGGTCTGGATCTGCCAGCGGTGGCTGTTGCTCTCTATCGCCCCCTGCGGCCTGCGCACGTTGGCGCTGCTAATGGCGGAGCGCACGTCATCCAGCGACACGCCCTGGTTAAACAGCGCCTGCGGGTTCAGGCCGACGCGCACGGCGGGCAGGGAGCTACCGCCAACGCTCACGTCACCCACGCCGTTTATTTGTGAGATCGTCTGCGCCAGCTGGGTCGACGCAAAGTCGTAGAGCTGCCCCTGGGAATAGGTGTCCGAGGTCAGCGTCAGGATCATGATCGGCGCGTCGGACGGGTTGGCTTTACGGTAGGTCGGGCGGCTTGGCATTCCGCTCGGCAGCAGGCTTTGCGCGGCGTTGATCGCCGCCTGCACGTCGCGCGCCGCACCGTTAATATCCCGGTCGAAGCTGAACTCCAGAATGATGCGCGTGCTGCCGAGCGAGCTGCTGGAGGTCATCTCGTTGACCCCCGCAATTCGCCCGAGCGAGCGTTCCAGTGGCGTGGCAACCGACGAGGCCATGGTCTCCGGCGACGCGCCCGGCAGCGATGCGCTGACCATGATCACCGGAAAATCCACCTGCGGCAGGGGGGCTACCGGCAGCAGGCGGAAGCCCAGCACGCCGCACAGCGTAATGGCGAGCGAGATTAAAATCGTCGCCACCGGGCGGTAAATGAAGAGGGCGAAAAACTTCACTTACGCCTCCTCTTCACGTTTCGGGAAGCGGCTTTTGGTCCACAGGGCCAGTTGGTCAAACAGCAGGTAAATCACCGGCGTGGTAAACAGCGTCAGCACCTGGCTCACCAGCAGACCACCGACCATACCGATACCCAGCGGACGGCGCAGCTCTGCACCGACGCCGGTGCTGAGCATCAGCGGCAGCGCGCCCAGCAGGGCGGCGAGCGTGGTCATCAGGATCGGACGAAAACGCAACAGACAGGCCTGGAAGATGGCGTCTCGCGGCGACATGCCCTGCTCGCGCTCGGCGGCAAGGGCGAAGTCGATCATCATGATGGCGTTTTTCTTCACGATCCCGATAAGCAGAATGATGCCGATAATGGCGATGACGTCCAGTTCGCTGCCCGCCAGCATCAGGGCCAGTAGCGCACCCACCCCGGCAGTCGGCAGGGTAGAGAGGATGGTGATTGGGTGGATAAAGCTTTCGTACAGCACCCCAAGGACGATGTACATCGCCACCACGGCAGCCACGATCAGCCAGATAGTATTGCCCAGCGCAGCCTGGAACGCCAGGGTGCTGCCCTGGAACTGGGTCTGAATATCAGACGGGAAGTTGAGTTCTTTCTCCGCGCCCAGAATGGCCTCGACCGCTTCGCCCAGCGAATAGTTGTCCGGTACGTTGAACGAGATGGTGGTGGACGGGAACTGATCGAGATGGTTAATCGACAACGGCGTATAACGCTCCTCCACGCTGGCTATGGCGCTTAACGGCACAATACCACCGTCTTTGCTGGTCAGGCGCACCGAGTCCAGCGCGGCCAGGCCGGGCGTGTTATCGGTGTTGTGTTCCAGCACCACGCGATACTGATTCGCCTGGGTATAAATGGTGGAGATGAGGCGCTGACCAAAGGCGTTATAAAGCGCGTTGTCCACGTCGGACATGGTGATGCCCAGCCGGCTGGCAGTATCGCGATTGACGTTCACATATGCCGCCAGCCCTTTGTCCTGCCAGTCGCTGCTGACGTCAGAAAGCTGCGGCAGCGCCTTGAGTTTGTTTACCAGTTGCGGTACCCACGTGCTCAGCGCATCAAGGCTGGTGGCCTGAAGCGTGAACTGGTACTGCGTGCGGCTGACCTGGGTATCGATGGTCAAATCCTGAATTGGCTGCAGGTAAAGTTCAATCCCCGGCACGCGCGCCACGGCAGTTTGCAGCCGCTCAATAACGGCGTTGACCCGATCGTCGCGGTCATCCAGCGGCTTGAGGTTGATTTGCAGACGCGCACTGTTCAGCGACGGGTTGGTGCCATCGACGCCCACATACGCGGTCAGGCTTTCCACCGCCGGATCTTTCATGATGATGTCAGAGACCTGCTGCTGACGCTGCGCCATACTGGCGAAGGAGACCGACTGGGGCGCCTGAAGCGTGCCCTGAATAATGCCGTTGTCCTGAATCGGGAAGAAGCCTTTAGGGATAACGATCCACAGCATGACGCTGAGCGCCAGCGTGCCGAGCGCCACGCCGAGCGTCGCCCACGGGTGGTTAAGCACTTTTGCCAGCACCCGGCCGTAAGCGGCAATGATCCGTTCGAACATCCGCTCAGAGGCACGAGAGAAGCGGTTTTGCTTGCGCAGGGATTCATGGCTCAGCATGCGGGCGCACATCATTGGCGTCAGGGTCAGCGACACCACGGCAGAGATCAGAATGGCGACCGCCAGCGTGACGGCAAACTCGCGGAACAGTCGCCCGACGATATCGCCCATAAACAGCAGCGGGATCAGCACCGCAATCAGCGAGAAGGTCAGCGAAATAATGGTAAATCCGATCTCGCCCGCACCTTTCAGCGCAGCGGCCAGCGGTTTTTCGCCTTTCTCGATATAGCGCGAGATGTTTTCGATCACAACGATAGCATCATCCACCACGAAGCCGGTGGCGATGGTGAGCGCCATCAGCGTCAGGTTGTTGATCGAAAAATCGAGGAACACCATCACGGCAAATGTTCCCACCAGCGAGAGCGGCACGGCAACGGCGGGAATGATGGTTGCAGGTACGTTGCGCAGGAACAGATAGATGATCATCACCACCAGCGCAATCGCCAGCATTAGCTCAAACTGGGTATCGGTAACCGACGCGCGAATGTTGGTGGTGCGGTCGGAAAGCACCTTCACAGTGATCGATTTGGGCAGGCTTTCAATAAGCTGCGGGAGCATGGTGCGAATGCTGTCGGCGGTTTCAATGATGTTAGCGCCCGGCTGGCGCTGCACGTTCATCACAATCGCCTGCTGTTTGTTGGCCCACGCACCCAGCCAGCTGTTTTCCGCGCCTTGTTCAACGGTGGCGACGTCACCCAGACGTACCGGCGCACCGTTCTGGTAGGCAATAATCAGCTGACGGTACTCATCGGCAGACTGCATCTGATCGTTGGCCGAGAGCGTCACGGCGCGGGTGGGGCCGTCCAGCGAGCCTTTCGCCGAGTTGACGTTGGCGTTGCTGATGGCGGTGCGGATGGTTTCGCTGGTCAGCCCCAGCGCAGCGATGGCCTGCGCGTTAAGCTTCACGCGCACCGCCGGGCGTTGTCCGCCCGCCAGCGTTACCAGCCCGACGCCGGAGACCTGGGAAATTTTCTGCGCCACGCGGGTTTCGACCATGTCTTCCACCTGGGTCATTGGCATGGCGGAAGAGGTGACAGCAAGGGTCATGATTGGCGGATCCGCCGGGTTTACTTTGCTGTAGACCGGCGGGTTAGGCAGGTCTGACGGCAGCAGGTTGGTGGCGGCGTTGATCGCAGCCTGCACCTCCTGCTCGGCCACGTCCAGCGACAGCGAGAGCTGGAACTGCAGCGTTACCACCGACGCCCCACCGGAGCTTTGCGATGACATCTGTTTCAGGCCCGACATCTGACCAAACTGGCGTTCCAGCGGAGCGGTAATGGCGGAGGTCACCACATCCGGGCTGGCGCCAGGATAGAGGGTAACGACCTGAATGGTGGGGTAATCCACTTCCGGCAGCGCCGAGACGGGCAGGAAGCGATAGCCAATAATCCCGGCGAGCAGGATCGCCACCATCAGCAGCGTGGTGGCAACAGGGCGCAGAATAAACAGGCGTGATGGCCCACCTGTTGCGCCTGGCGGCATGACCTGCATCAGGAGTTCGCTCCCTGTTTCGCGGGTTCAACCACTTCGACTTTGGCGCCTTCGGTCAGACGATCGATACCGTCCGTCACCACGCGGTCGCCCGCAGAGAGTCCGGCGCTGATCACAACCGTCTGGCTGTCCTGAATCCCGGTTTTCACCAGGTGCTTGCTGACTTTATTGTCGCTGTTCAGCACCCAGACGAAGTTACCTTCGTTGCCCATCTGCAGCGCGGCGGTGGGGATCACCACCGCGTTTTCTTCCGTCGCCACCAGCATGCGTGCATTTACAAACTGATTCGGGAAGAGGGCGTCGTCCTGGTTGTTAAAGCGCGCTTTCAGCTTGATGGTGCCGGTGGTGGTGTCGATCTGGTTATCCAGACTAAGCAAAGAACCTTCGCTCAATTTCTGCTTGTTGGTACGGTCCCAGGCTTCCACCACCAGCCCCTTTCCGGCTTTCTGCGCCTGCACCACCGTCGCAATTTCGCTTTCCGGCAGGGTGAAGACTAAATCAATCGGGTGGGTCTGGGTTATGACCACGATGCCCGTGGTATCACCGCTTGAGATCTGGTTGCCGATATCGACCTGCTTGAGGCCAACGCGTCCGTCAATTGGCGCGGTGATGCGGCTCCAGTCAAGCTGCAGCTGTGCGCTGGCCACCGCGGCTTCGTCAGCTTTGATGGTGCCCTGCGTTTCGCTGACCAGCGATTGCTGCGTGTCCAGCTCCTGACGAGAGACCAGATTGGTTTTCACCAGCTGCTGATAGCGCGCCAGATCGCGCCGGGCGTTAGCGAGCGTGGCTTTGTCTTTGGCAAGCTGCCCCTGAGCCTGGGCAAGGGCGACTTTGAACTGGCTTGGGTCGATCTCGGCCAGTAAATCGCCAGCTTTCACCTGCTGACCTTCCTGGAAGTGGATCGCCATGAGCTGACCGTCGACGCGGCTGCGTACCGTAACGGTGTTGGCGGCGGTAATGGTCCCGAGGCCTGTGAGATAGCGAGGCACGGCTTTATTCACCGCAGTGGCCGCCTGAACCGGTGCCAGCGCGCCGCCGCGCATACCGTGACGACCCCCGCCCGCAGGGCGTTTTGACTGACTGCTGGCGCCTGCCGGAGTAGAAGGCTCGGCGGATTGAGTGTGCCAGTACCAGGCGGCGGCAAGGACCACCACAATGATGCCAGCGGCGATTGCCCAGCGGGATTTATGACTGCCTTTCATCGTTATACGTTCTCATCCTGAAACACTTCGGGGAATGATACTAGTTTAGTCAGGTCAGTCGGCAGAAAAATGGAGGAAATATGGAAGACTGTCGGGAATTGTCTGAATGGCGGAGAGGGCAATGTGACACCGTGTGCACGGGCATAAGATGCTATCTCATCGCTTTGAGTGAAAGCGGCGAAGAACAGCAACACGTTGTGATAAATGCGCGAAATAAACCGTATCATTCGAATACCAGGATTTTTATATTATTCGCGGAATATTCTTATTTTTATAAATAACCACGAAAATAATGAATTTCTCGTGCGTTATTACTTTTAGGTTGCGTATAAGAATTTTCCTTGATTTATTTATTTGCGTTAGGAATATTTCATTTTTTACTAAAATGGGTTGTTTTTGTAGCATTTTTTTAACAAGTTTTTTCTTTTCTGAGGGTTTTCATAGTTTATTGATTTGAAATGTTTTTTAATCCTTTGAATCTTTTTTTAATTTTGATTTGCATCAAAAAGCAAGAATGGATGCAAATTCTTTAATTTTATTATTTTTTAGATTTAAAAACTTAATTGTGAATTTTTATGGTTTTAAATTCCAATCTGTAGGCATTTACTTATCTTCCAGACAAGAAAATTCCTAATGATGTTGAGGATTTGATAATTTCATGCTGTTGCTGTTAACAATATCTCGGAACATAATTTTTCGGCGCGGCAATTCTCGCACGCAATTAAATGGAGCTTCCCGGTTACTTATTATGAAAAGTGCCAGGTTGCGCGTTTGTTCTTAGGAGAAGAAAATGAAAAAATTATTACTGGTGGCCTCTCTGGTTTCTGTTTTCGCAGCAGCAAATGCAATGGCTGATGTTACTGCATCTGCCACTGCGTCATGGGATGCTACAGCAACAAAAGATACAACTAGCATGCTGGTTGTTACTCCGCTGAACTCCCTGACATTCCAGTATGCGGAAGGTCTGAATGCTTTTAATACTCAGGATGGTGCTTTTGACATTACGATCCAGGGACAGGAAAGTGCAACCGACTTTGAACTGACTGCACAGGTCATTAGCAATACCCTAACCAATGCAAGCGGCGATGCATCTACTCTGGATGTCGGTGTTGCCTGGAATGGTAATGCACTTTCCAGTTCCGCTGAAACCGTTCTGGTTAATGCATCATCAACTTCTGGTCTGGAAAGTCTGATGGCTGACGGTGCTTATAACGGTGCTGAACGCGTGAGCGATCAGTCCAGCTTTAAGTTCTCTATCGCCTCTGCGACGTCTGATGGTTCAACAGCTGTCACTGACTATTCTGCTTTGCCTGATGGCTACTGGACAGGCGATGTGAAAGTACAGTTCAACGCGACCTGGACCACGCCTGCGTAATGAATGAAAAAATTCGGGAGATTTTTCTCCCGAATTTCTTAGGAATGTACTGATGAATAAATATTTACCCTTTGCCATATTGGCGGGGATCGCTACGTCTTTTTCCAGTTGGGCAATTAATGTGGGTGATATCACGTCGATAATGACTTCCGAGCAGAGTTCATTATCGAAAGAGATTATCAACACGACGAATTCCGCACGCTATGTCAGCGTTACGGTGAAACGACTCTCATCACCGTTGCCTGATGGCACCGAAATAAGCATTAATCCAGGCGAATTACTGTCTACACCCGCCAGCCTTATTCTTCCAGGCGACGCGAAAGATGTTTTCCGCTTTTTCTATAAAGGGCCAGAGGATGATAAAGAACGCTATTATCGCCTGCAATGGATCGATGAACCTGTGAGCGAAAGCGCAGCAACGAAAGCGGGCAAAGCCGCGACGGCAACGGCTTCAGCGGAAATTGGGACTATTTTAGTTGTAGCTCCGCGTAATGAGCGCTTCAACTACAGTCGTCAGGACGATTTGATCATCAACACAGGCAATGTCTCTTTCCGCGTGATTGCCTATGGCGTGTGTAAGGATCCCGCTCAGGACCAGGGGCGGGGATGCCGGGAACGCTATTACGTTATGCCTGGAACCAAAATAAGGCTTCAAAAAAGCGATGTATCAAACAGCCGCACTCGTATTGGCATTTGGCATGGCAAGCAATTTATTACAGTGAAGTAATGCACGACGCCATTACCGGTGCCAATAATAAAATGCTGAAGTGTAAGGATGCATATGTCATTTAAATATTTTATTGGAGGGAGTGTATTTCTCTCTTTAGCGTTAACACCAGGGGCAGTTCATTCCGCCCCCGTTAAAATTGGTCATTATGTCATTCCTGGTACTTTTGCGCGCTCTCTGGAGCAAGGGATGACAGTTCCGGTGTTTATTCGGTATCAAGAGACGGACGAAAAAAGCCAGCAAAAAATTGCTGATGCGGTGATCTCATTGGTTGACGGGAATATTACAGTCAAATCGATAATGGTTTCTGACTTGCCAAACAATGCTGTGCTGGCGGATAAAACGCGCGAGATGGTAGAAAAAATAGGCAATGTGAAATTTAAAGACAACACCGCTATTGCCCTTACGCCTGAAGCACGTCTTCAACTGAACATTTCATCGTTCCACCTGGAGATGATCGTCAGCAGGGACGCGTTGACCGAGGCTGTTGTGGCGCGCAGCTCCTTGTTAGGTCCGTCAAGCGTTGACCGGTTAACTAACGTGCTCAATTACAGTTTTGGTACCTATTACAATGATTATCAAAACGGC
>NZ_JAMJFW010000064.1:0-16137 GCF_023544405.1 Enterobacter cloacae complex sp. OE43NF | reverse complement strand
CTAACGATCTTATGATACGGTATGTATATATTTTCATTTTACACGATGTCTCAGGGTTAATATGTGAGAATAGTCCCCGCATAAATGGGAATTGTTTACGTGCCTGATGATTGGACCGCTTTCTATATTAATGATAAGAAAGAGATGTCAGGGGTTAGGATTACTCTACGTCTACAGGACATGCATACTTTTAAGGTTTATCATTTAATCAATTGTGGAATGCCACGCTTCATTCTCTCTGCACCACCATGGGTGATTGATTAATTATAAGGAAATGTCATTTCACCGAAATGGCATAAAGAAAAGTATGAGAAAATTGCCAGCTCTGTTTATTTTCACCACGCTATTTTTACTGGCAGGGTGTCAGATAACCCCCGGAAGCCATATTGATACCGACGGAAAAACGGTTGTCGAAACGCCCGACCCCGATAATATCAATGACGTAAAGGTGAATGTTTACCCCGTTACGCCGGCGCTGATTGAGAAATTACGTGAAAACGTCGTGGTCGCCCACGCCAATGCGGAGCTGAATAAACGACTCGAAGCGTATGAGTACCGTATTGGGGTTGGTGACATCATTATGGTCACGGTGTGGGAACATCCTGAGCTTACCACCCCGTCTGGCCAGTATCGTAGCGCCAGCGATACGGGAAACTGGGTCCATTCAGACGGCACTATTTTTTATCCGTACATCGGGAAAATCCATGTTAAGGATAAAACGGTCACTGAAGTCAGAGAGCTGATTACCGAACATCTGGCGAAATACATTGAGTCCCCACAGGTCGATGTGGGGATTGCCGCGTTTCGCTCTCAGAAAGTGTATGTCTCTGGTGAAGTTAATCAGTCCGGGCAGCAGCCCATCACTAACGTTCCATTGACCATCATTGATGCGGTTAATCTGGCGGGTGGGCTGACTGAAAACGCAGACTGGGGGAATGCTGTTTTAACCCAGGGGGGTAAAAAATCAATCATTTCGCTGCAAGCGCTTATGCAGTATGGCGACCTGCAGCAGAACAGGCTGCTCTATTCCGGCGATATTCTGTATATCCCGCGTAATGATGATCTAAAAGTCTTTGTCATGGGCGATGTGGTGAAGCAAACCACCATGAAAATGGATCGCTCAGGCATGACGCTGACCGAAGCGTTGGGTAATGCGGAGGGCATGAATCAATTAACCAGTGATGCCAGCGGTATTTTTGTGATCCGTTCGGAAAACAAACCGGATGCGTCAAAGGGAAAACAGGCAAATATTTATCAGCTTGATGCCAGGGATGCGACGGCGCTGGTGCTTGGCACCGAATTCAGGCTCAAGCCGTACGATATTGTGTATGTGACGACCGCACCGATTGCGCGCTGGAACAGAGTCATTAATCAATTAATGCCAACCATTAGTGGTGTCTACAGCCTGACTGAAACGACGCGCTTCATCAGAAACTGGAGTAATTGATATGAATGGCAGGTATCAGTCCATTCTTGTCGTCTGCACAGGCAATATTTGTCGTTCCCCGGTGGGGGAACGCATTTTGCGTTCACGCTTGCCCAATATGATCGTAGATTCCGCCGGGATTGCTGCGTTAACGGGGGAAGCGGCAGATCCCGTAATGGTTAACACTGCACGTGAGAATGGCCTCTCGTTAGAGGGTCATTGTGCCAAACAACTTACACCGCTGATGTGTCGTGAATATGATTTGATTCTGACCATGGAGCAAAACCATATTGAAGCCGTGACCCGCCTGGCAATGGAAGCCCGGGGAAAGACATTTTTATTCGGATATTGGCTCCAGCAAATGGAAATTCCTGATCCTTATCGTCGGGGTCGAGATATCTCAGGTGTTATTTTTCAACAACTTTTTTCCGCTGCCGAAGAATGGGTCAAGGTTTTCCAGCAGGTTAAATAATCAGGGCTGATTAGAGCATGTTTGACAAACAGATTAGCAATTCGCAAACCGATAATGTTCCGCGGCAGGAGGATATTGACATCGTTCAACTCCTCAAAGTCTTATATTACAGTAAGGTCTGGATAGCGGCGACGACATTACTGTTTATCGCTTTCGGTATCGTTATTGCTTACACATTAGCGCCGGTCTATAAAAGTGATGCGTTAATTCAGGTTGAGAGAAATGCATCTACGGGGCTGTTGAATAAGCTCTCTACGATGCTGCCTGAAGGTTCCGGGGTCGCTTCAGAATCTGAAATTTCGTTAATTAAATCGCGGATGGTGATCGGTAAAACCGTGCGCGATCTGGGGCTGGATATCTCCGTGACTGAAAAACGCTATCCGTTTGCGAATGGCCTGCTCCTGCGCCTGCTTGGTAAACCCACGGGTAACATTGAGGTTTCAACCTTAACTGTCCCCGAGGAGTTCCTGAACGAAGCGTTGATCCTGACGATAACTGCTGCGGGTGAGTACACCCTGCAGGTCGGCGAGGCCGTTTTGCACGGTAAAGTGGGGGTTCCTCTTCACGCGCACGGCATTGATTTTATGTTTGAACGTGCCGAACTGACCCAGGACACCGTGTTCATTTTACGTAAGCACAATGAATATTCGGTAATTGATGAGATCAAAAACAATATCGTCGTGGATGGAAAATCCGGTGGCAATGGGATGCTGCATCTGAGCATGACCGGCACCGATCCGGTCATGATCAGTAAAATCCTTGAAACCATCAGCCACAATTATCTTGCCCAGGACGTTGAGCGTAAGTCAGAAGAGGCCAGCAAGAGTCTGGCCTTTGTGAACGAACAATTACTGCAAATCAAAAACAATCTGGTGACGGCAGAAACGAAACTCAATGATTTCAGAAAGAATAATGAGTCGGTGGATTTATCCCTTGAAGCGAAATTCATTTTAGACAACGTGGTGTCCATTGATACCCAACTGAATGAATTAACCTTTAAAGAAGCTGAAATATCAAAGCTCTATAAACGTTCGCATCCGGCTTATAAAGCGCTATCAGAAAAACGTGCGGTACTGCAGGAAGAGAAAGAGAAACTCAATCAACGTATCAGTACGATGCCGCGGACTCAGCAAGAAATTTTGAGCATGACCCGTGATGTGCAGATGGGAAATGATATCTATATGGTGCTGTTGAATAAGCAGCATGAACTCAGTATCAATAAGGCCAGCACGCTGGGCAATGTTCGTATTATTGACAATGCCGTCACGCAGCATAAGCCGATTAAACCGAAAAAAACGTTGATTGTCATCCTGTCGGCGCTGTTGGGCTTCCTGTTCGCCTCCGGTGTGATTCTGCTACGCAACATGTTAATTAAAGGGATCAAACAACCCGCGGAGCTGGAAAAACGGGGCATCCCTGTCCACGCCGTCGTACCGCTGGCACCTGAACTGACAAAGAGCAGACGCTGCCGGGCGATTACCACCTATCAGTCTGATGAGCTGTTAGTGAAATCGTCGCCAACCTCGCTGGCGGTCGAAGCGATAAGAGGGCTGCGGACCAGCCTTCATTTCGCCATGCTGAAGTCAGAAAATAAAATATTAATGATTTCAGGCACCTCTCCGGGAGTGGGTAAATCCTTCGTCAGTTCAAACCTGGCGGTGCTGATGGCGCAGGCCGGTTCACGGGTGCTGCTGGTTGATTGCGATCTGAGAAGGGGATATTTGCACAGCATCTTCTCCCAGGCGGAAGGCCATGCCGGGCTTGCTGATTATCTCTCAGCGAATGTGGCGGTGTCCCAGGTGATAGAAGAGACAGAGTACCAGGGCGTCGATTTTATTGGCCGGGGAAGAATGGTCAATAACCCCGCCGAGTTGTTTATGACGGAGAAATTCCAGACACTCGTTGACGCCTGTTCAGCGCAATACGATGTCATTATTCTCGATACGCCGCCTATTCTGAGCGTTACGGATGCCGCGATTATTGGCCGATTTGCCTCAACGTCTCTGATGGTCGTCAGGTTCGAACAGAACTCGGTCCAGGAGGTGGAAGCGGGGCTGCGTCGATTCAATCAAAACGGGATTGCCATCCAGGGGGTCATATTCAACGGCGTTGAAAAACGCGCTTCGGCCACCTATAGCTATGGCGATTACTCATACCAGGAGTAATTCATCTCTCTTCTTTTAAGGAATAAGTCTTGACAGGCCGGGAATGTGTAATATTCCTAATGCCTGTGGACTTGTTCCTGGTTAAAAGTTCCCGTTATGTAATGCAGTCTGAATGCTAATTCCAGATAAAAATGCCAGAATTAATACCAAGGAATGCTCTTAAAATCTAAATTAATGAACCATCAGGGAACCACAAGGGGGGATAAACAGTAATCAACGGATGTGAAGTAGTTATTTAGAGTGGTGATGTTATATTTTGAAAAAATGTAATGATTCCGAAATAAAGAGTCGATTAAATGAATAGTAATAAAAATAAAGTCTTTCAACTCGAGTTGAAGTGGCATCCTGTTGCCGCTTCTGTGCTACTCGCTCTGCCAATTGTTGCGCACTCAGCAGAGATCAACATCAAGAACGGCGTGGTTTATACTGCCGGGAATGTGCCTGTCATTAACATTAATAAAGCCAACGATAAGGGGCTTTCTCATAATGTGTATGACAACTTAAACGTTGATAAGAATGGGCTTATCTTCAATAACAGCATGACTGAATCAAATACCGTTCTGGCGGGTAAGATTCAGGGGAACAGCAACCTGACGTCCGGGACGGCGAAAGTCATCCTGAACGAAGTCACGTCTAAAAATGCCTCTGCGATTAACGGCATGATGGAAGTGGCCGGCGATAAAGCCGATTTAATTATTGCTAACCCGAACGGTATTACCGTTAACGGTGGCGGCTCCATTAACACCAGTAAACTGACCCTGACAACCGGTACGCCGGATATTCAGAACGATCAGTTAGCCGGTTATTCTGTTAACGGTGGCACCATTACGCTGGGTAAACTGAATAACGCCAGCCCGACGGAAATTTTGTCTCGCAATGTTGTCGTGACCGATAAAGTGACAGCTAACGAGCTGAACGTTGTCGCCGGTAATAACTACGTTAACGCTGCAGGTCAGGTGACCGGTTCAGTAACCGCAGCCGGAACGCGTAATGCCAACAGCATTGACGTTGCTGCGCTGGGTGGTATGTATGCCAATAAGATTAACCTCGTCAGCACCGAAAGCGGTGTCGGCGTGCGTAACCAGGGCATTATTGCGGGTGGCATCAACGGCGTAAATATTGACGCTAACGGTCAGTTGCTGAACAACACTGCGCGCATTGAGTCCTCTGGTCAGATCAATATTAAAACCAACGGCGCACTGAGCAACGTCACCGGGGATATTACCTCTGTGGGTACCATCGCGCTGGACACCAATAAAAACAGCCTCAACAACAGCCGTTCAGGCAACATTTCGACAATGGGAGACCTCTATGTTAATAGCGGCGCCATTGATAACACCAACGGCAAAATGGCGGCGGCAGGCATGCTGGCTGCGGATACCAACGGCAACACCTTAACCAACTACGGTAAAGGGAATACTGTCGGTATTGAAGCCGGTATCGTGGCGTTAAAAACCGGTACCCTGAATAACAGCAACGGCCAGATCAAGGGCGGGTATGTGGGTCTTGAATCTGCTGCTGTGAACAACAACAGCGGTTTAGTCGACTCCCTGGGCGATGTGAACGTGGTGAGCGGCGGTAACGTCGATAACAACCGGGGCATGATCCGTTCTGCGGGCGGTTTCACCAAGATTGCCGCGAAAGGTACGATTAACAACGGCGCGACCAAAACCGCAGATACCGCCAGCAATGACTCGTTAGGCATTATCGCTGAGAAGGGCGTGCAGATTGCCGCGAACAGCATCAATAACAACGGCGGGCAGATGGCGTCAAATGGCGATATCTCCCTTGAAAGTGCCGGCGCGATTGATAACTACTCGGGCAAACTGAACTCAAACAGCAAGGTGATTGCCAAAGCGGCCTCTATGCGTAACGACAACGGCGGTGTTGCGGGTCGTACCGGTGTGAGTGCCGCTGTGGGTGGAAACATCACCAACTACATCGGCGTCTTCAGCTCTGAAGAAGGGGATGTTGCCCTGTCATCGAATGCCCTGAACAACCGCGGTGGCTTCATTATGGGACAAAACGTCACCATTAATGCCAACGCAGGGGTGAACAACAACATCGCGTTCATCGTTGCCAGTAAGGTATTGAGCGTCACTGCAGGCGATAACATCGAAAACCGTTACGGTATCGATTTCGGATCCACATTTGGTACCTACTTCGGCATGCCGCAGCAGAACGGCGGTATGGTTGGTAAAGAAGGTGTCTCGCTGTCCGGGAACTATATCTATAACGGCGAAAGCCGCATCATTGCTGAAAATGGCCCGCTTACAATGCAGGCACGAGGCAGCATTGATAACGCGCGTTCGTTGCTGGTCAGCGGCGGGGATGCCTCCATCAAAGCGGGAAGCACCCTGACGAACAACTACGCAACCATCTACAGTATGGGCGACCTGCTGATTGATGCGAACAGCGTGAGCAACTACAGCAACGGTGCGCTGGAAGATAACAACGCCACTGGCGTTATCGCGGCAGATAAAAAACTGACCATGAATGTGAAGAACAGCTTCACCAACTATGGCTGGATCAGCAGCCTCGGTGATGCCATTCTCAATATTCTGAACGGTTCTTTAACTAACCGTAATACGCTCTCCGCTGAGAAGTCTCTGACCGTGTCTGCACAGACCGGGGTTGAAAACCTGAAAGATATCGCCGCGGGCGAGCATCTGGTGGTGAACAGCCAGCGTGGTGTGACCAACAACTCCAACAGCAATATGGTGGGTGATAAGGTCACGATCTCTGCGGTCTATGATATTAACAACCGTGGCAATATCGTGGCTGACAGCAGCCTGGCGATGAGCGCTAAAGGCAATATCTATAACGATCTGAATATGATCAGCTATGGTGACATTGCCTTAAGTGCCAATAACATTGATAACGCCTCGCGTAAAATCAAAGCGGTGGGTGATGTCACGCTGACAGCGGCCGGGAATGTGAGCAACAGCCGCGGCGAAATCAGCTCTGAGACTGGCGATATCACTATCAATGCGGGTGGCACCGTAGATAACTACTACGGCCAGCTCCTGTCCGGTAGCGATATTGCGCTGAAAGCGAACCGTCTGAACAACGACTACGGTCGGGTTGCCGCTTACGGCAATATCGATCTGGCGCTGACGGGGTATTTCGACAGCAACCGTGGTTCCGTCCTTTCTCAGACGGGTGATATCAAGCTGGCTGCCAATACCGTTGATAACAACAACGGTCTGATTGCCGGTAAGAATGTCACCGTCGAGTCCAAAGGCGCGGTTTACAACAACACTGCCATGATCGTGGCAGACAAAAAGCTCTCCGTGAACGCGGCAGGGAATGTTGAAAACCGTGACGGTAACAACTTCGTACGTAATCATGGCGAAACCTTCGGTGTGACGGGCGATGTGGGTGGCATGATTGGCCGTGAAGGTGTCGCGGTTTCCGGTCAAAACGTCTACAACAACAACAGTAGCATCATCGCTGATAACGGTGCGCTGAGCGTGCTGTCTAAAGGGACGCTGGACAACACCCGCGCTATGCTGGTGAGCGGCGCTGACGCCATCATCAAAGCGGCCGGTACGTTCTATAACAACTATGCCACCACCTACAGTGCAGGCAACCTGGATATCACTGCGGGTACGCTGAACAACTACAGCGATGGCAGCATGGAGAGCAACACGGCGACCGGCGTTATCGCGTCAGATAAGAATCTCAATCTGACGGTTGATAACAACGTCACCAACTACGGTTGGATCAGCGGTAAAGGCGATCTGAACTTCACTATCCTGAAAGGTGCACTGACTAACCGCAATGCAATCTCTTCAGGTAACGCTCTGGCGATTAATGCCCTGAACGGTGTTGAGAACTTTAAAGACATCGTGGGTGTGGCTAGCGCGAAAATTGATACTCAGCGTCATGTTACCAATAATGCCAACGTCAATATCCTTGCACAGAATATCGTGATTAATGCCGGTGCCGACATTAACAACCGCGGTAATATTGTGAGCGATTATACGCTGTCTGTGAAAACAGCAGGGAATATCTATAACTACCTCAATATGCTGACTTATGGCGTTGCGGGTGTCACTGCGAATAACGTGACAAACAGCGGTCAGGATGCAGTATTTGGTGGCTTATACGGTATGGAACTGATTACCAATAAAGTGACCAATACCGGCACGATTGTTGGTATGTAATCTAAAGGTGTAACAAAAGGCAGCAGCTATTGTCTGATAGCGCAAAGTCAGCACGAGACCCTGCTGCCTTTTTTTCTGAGAAAGTGAATGGAACTGCGATTTAAATTTTTACTGTCATTGCTGGTAATGTCGTCTCAAGCGTTTGCAGTTGACGATATTAATGCCCTGATTAAACAGCAGCAAAATGCAGATCTAAATACTTTCAAAGAACACAAGGTGTATCGGCAGGATGTTTTCTCCAGCACCGAACGTAAAGTATTTAGACTGGACAAATTACCTGAGGAGAAAAACTGTTTTACCCTTAAAGCACTTGTTCTTGATAATGATTTTTTGAAACGTAAAACCGAAAAGGCGATAAAAAAAGAGATCGTCGGACGCTGCGTGGGCAGCATCGGTGTGGTGAAAATTGCCGCCGCGTTACAGGATTTTTATATCGATGCCGGTTACATCACGACCCGCATTACGATCCCTTCGCAGAATATTTCGTCTGGCACGCTGAAGCTTGACGTCAATGCGGGGAAAATAGAAAAAATTATTGTCGAGCATAATGATATTAATCCATGGATGCTGCCGTTTGCGAAAGAGGACATCCTTAATATTCGCGATATCGAGCAGGGTCTGGAAAACCTGCAGCAAGAACCCGGCGTGGATGTGAAGATCAATATCGAGCCGGGTACAAAGCACGGGTATAGCACCATTCGCATCAGCACCAACCGGGAAAAACAGTGGAGCGTGCGGGCGAGCTATAACAACTGGGGCGATAAAGCGACAGGAGAACACCTGACCTCTGTGGTGGGCTATCTCTATAACATCGCCCGGTTTAGCGATCTGTTTTATCTCGCCGGAACGAAGAGCACGACGGGTCAGTATCAGAGTGTAAGTGGTTACTATGCCCTGCCGGTAGGCTACTGGAACTATTCGCTGTTTTATAGCAGCAGCAAGTCGCGTCAGGCGATACCGCTCTACTACACCACAGTGGATTACGCCGGTAAGAGTGAGTACGGCAGCGTGAAGGCGACGCGCACGGTCTACCGGGATAAAAGCCGGAAGGTGACGGGGAATGCCGAGCTGATCCGTCGAAAAGCCAGTTATACCCTTAATGGCGAGGAACTTGTCTTACAGAAGCGTGACATGGATAACGTCAGGTTTGGCGTGAATTACACGCAGCAGCTGGCAAATGCACACTGGGATTCAACGGTATCCTGGCAGCGTTTTGTCACCTGGTTCGGCGCCGAAAAAACGCCGGATATGGTGTATGGCAATGTCAGTCCCGTCAGTCAGCTGGTGAATGTGGAAAGTCGCTATACCCGACAATTTTCTCAAACCGCCTATAGCGCTTTTTTTTTGGCGCAATACGCACCGCGTGAGCTGACGCTGCAGGATCAAATGACGATGGGCGATCGCTGGAGCGTGCGCGGGTTTGAAAACAGCGTTGGCCTGACCGGGAACAGCGGGTACTACCTGCAAAATACATTCTATCGCCCGGTGCGAGGAATGAACGCAAATTATTATGTTGGCGTAGATGCCGGTCATATAAGACGGGACAGTGTCTATGGCGAAGAGATTATCGTCGGCAGCACCCTGGGTATTCAGGGGAATGTGAAAAGCCTGGCGTACGATTCATCAGTCTCCATGCCGGTTAAATATCCTGGCAGCATGGACGTGAATAAATTTAATTTTAATCTGAATCTTTCTTATCAGCTTTGAAAGGGAAGCACGATAAATGCGTATCGGCACGGACATTGTGGAAGTTTCGCGCATACAGCGAGCGATAACAAACTGGCAAAGCGATTTTTTACAGCGCGTCTTTACCCCGCAAGAAAATATAAAAATTAACCGGGAAGATCCTAACTATGAACGCGCATCAGGTTTCTGGGCCGCAAAAGAGGCGGTCGTTAAGGCGCTTGGCTGTGGATATCGCGACGGCATCACCTTTAAGGATATTGAAATAAACCATGACGAATTGGGTTGTCCCCATCTGATTTTCTCTGGGCGAGTCAAAGAGTTGCTTATTGAAAAGCAGATGGCGAATGCCTCGCTCAGTATTTCGCATTGTCAGCACTATGCGACAGCCGTTGTCATACTTTATTAACCTAACTAATTGTGAATATTATGTATCAATACAATGATCTTAAGGAAAAGACGGTTCTGGTCACCGGCGCCAGTGGTGATATTGGCCTGGCGATCTGCGCTAAATTTCTTGACCAGAATTGCGATGTTTATGCGCTGTATAAATCCAATGCCACGCAATTAACGGAACTGAAAGAAACGCATCCGGCAGGAAGCAAGCTCACTGTCATTCAGTGCGATCTCGCCGATGCGCAGAGTGTCACTGCACTCTGTTCACGCCTGACCGAGGAAGCGGGCAAGCTTGATGTGCTGGTTAACAACGCCGGGATTGTAAAAGACAGCCTGTTTGCCTCGATGAGCTTTGATGACTTCAGCCAGGTGGTAGACACCAACCTGTTCAGCATTTTCCGTCTGACGAAAGAAGCCTTAATGCTGCTGCGCTCCGCAGAAAACCCGGCCATCATCAATGTGGCCTCCATTGCGGCCATTATCCCAAGCGTCGGGCAGGCGAACTACAGCGCGTCGAAGGGCGCAATCCTGGGATTCACCCGCACGCTGGCGGCTGAACTGGCGCCGTATGGCGTGCGCGTAAATGCCATCGCGCCGGGGATGATTGAATCCAAAATGGTGAAAAAAGTATCCCGCACGGTGGTGCGTGGCGTAACGGCATCTATTCCATTACGTCGTCTGGGTAAATGCGACGAGGTTGCCAATACCGTCGTTTATCTGGGCTCCACTGCCTCCAGCTACATTGTGGGTCAAACCATCGTTATCGATGGCGGCCTGGTGATGCGGTGATTTATGTCTAAATACGTTATCCCCTCGAAGATCTTTCTGGAAATGGGCGGCTGGCGTCAGCCGCTGCTGATGGTCGACAGAATTGATGACTTCAAATATGGCGAAAATGGCTTTGTGAAGGTGACCAAACACATCACTTACAACGAGCCCTATTTGCTCGGACATTTCCCGGACGATCCGATCATGCCTGGGGTTATTATTTCTGAGATTTTTGGTCAGGCCAGCGAGTATCTCTCGTTCCTCACCGATATTTGCGATATCTACAACCAGACATACGGCACGGAACTGAAATCGTTACGCGATATTCATGCGCTCATTCAGCGTGACGAGATGCGGGAGATCATTCGCACGCGCCGCGCGCAGGTTCGCGGTGTTCTGGCGGCCCAGAATTTGAAATTTAAAGATATTGCCTACCCAGGTGATTCGATTGAAGTGACCAGCAAGCTGGCATTTTCTGATGCCCATGGCTTTAAGCATTATTCCGTGACGGCTAACGTCGGCAAGCGGTTAATCAGCCATGGCACCATTATTAATTTCCGCGAAACAAAGTAAACCCCTGAGAGAGTTAAAACCATGTCTACAATGAAAAACGAAATTGACCAGCGCAAGGACGTGCTGATGACAATTAAAACTGAGATTATTCAGCGTTTAAATATTCAGCGCGATGAGTCTCAAATTGATGATGATACCGCCCTGTTTGGTAATGGTTTAAAACTGGACTCCGTTGATGCAACGGAAATCGTGGTCATGCTGGATAAAGTTTTCGATATCAAAGTGAGCGAAAGCGATGATCCTTCTTATATGAGAAGTATCAACAATCTGGCGACGTTTATCATCCAGAAGAAAAAAGCTTAATTTATCATTGCGAATAACAGGATCACGTTATGAAGTCTCTTTATGATTTTCATTTAAAAAACAATGCGAAAATGGGCATTTACAACAATGCCAACGTTCCTTCTGCCTATCACGATCCGATGGTGGAATATAAAGCCGTACGTGAAAATGCCCTGCTGGTGGACTATTCACACATGTCCATTGTC
This sequence comes from Enterobacter cloacae complex sp. OE43NF, assembly GCF_023544405.1. Lineage (NCBI taxonomy): Bacteria > Pseudomonadati > Pseudomonadota > Gammaproteobacteria > Enterobacterales > Enterobacteriaceae > Enterobacter > Enterobacter cloacae complex sp. OE43NF. Next base: position 3,997 of record NZ_JAMJFW010000064.1, on the reverse strand, counting down.
AGCGTGATGGGTGATGATGCCTGGGCACTGGTGAATTATTTTGTCTCTGCCGATGTCTCCATTATCCGTGACGAGCAAGGGATCTACTCGCTGGTACTGAATGAAGACGGTACGGTGCGCGGTGATGTGTATGTGCTCTGCTCATCCGACGGCTATTACATCATGTCCGAGAATATTCCGGCGGCGGAAATTATCGCTGGCCTGAACGCCCTTCTGGAAAAAGTCGACGAACTGGATATCCAGGAAACCCCTGAAATTGCTGACATGCGCGAGCAGAACTGGGGCGCGATCATGGTAGAAGGGCCGTACTCCTGGGAACTGATGTCTGAAATCCACGGTTTCGACGTGATTGGTCTGCCTTATTACGAGTACATGAATACCGACGACGAGCTGATGGTATTCCGCTGCGGTAAACACGGTGAATTCGCCTATATGGTTGTTGGCCAGCAGGAACAGCTGCTGGATCAGTGGCAGCAACTGCTGGAGCACGGCGGCAAATACCTGCTGCAGACCGGTGGGCTGGACTACCAGAAAATTGTACGTATCGAAAACCCAGGCTGGGATGACGCGCTGTGGGCTGAGTACAACCTCAATCCGGTAGAGCTGCAGTTGCAATGGGCTGTGCAGTACGACAAAGAGGGCTTTGTGGGTAAAGACGCGGCCGAAGAGCTCTCTCACCGCGAAGGCGCACGCAAGGTGATCGGCATGATTGTCGAGGGCGAATGTTCAGGCATTGAATCCGGCGATAACGTACTGGTTGAGGATCAGGTGGTAGGGAAAGTCGCTAAGGCTATCTATTCTCCAGCCCTGCAGTGCTTTATTGCCCTGGCGCTGATCGACAATGAATATGCATGGTCTGATATTAGCGGCTTTGCTATTCAAACGCGCTCTGAAACGGTAGCCGCGAAAACCAAAGGTATGCCATTTATTTATAACCTGAGCATGCTGGTTAATCCAACTGAACACAGTTTTGTGGATGCCTCTAAAGCGAAAAGCGCACTGTAATTATTAATCGAAACAGCGAGAAGCGAATCCGTGGGAATAACACCACGGATCCTTTTCGCTGCTCATTGCCTGTACATGGCGGTACATATATTTATGAAGACAAACAGAAAACGGGTTGTCATTACCGGGATCGGTATTCTCTCTTCGCTGGCTGAAAACCTGCAGGATTTCAGAAACGCCTTACTGAATAAAAAAAATGGCGTCACGGACAGCGTGCGTTTTTCAAAATGGTTTGAAAACGCCAGAGCCGCTGAAGTCTTGCATGACATTGACTATTCGGAATTACCGGACGACGTTATCGCCTCCCTGGATAATGCCGCACTCTGGGCCTACAAAGTGGGTAAAGATGCGCTGAATCAGGCGGGACTGGCTGAGAATAAAGCGCACCTCAAAGAAACCGGTTTAATCGTCGGCGTGTCGTCTGCCGGGACCGAGGCATTTCTGCCGCTGTTTGAGCAACGCATGGAAGACTTTTCCCTGCGTAAGGCGCTGTTCTCTGGCGGTTTCTCCTCCTGCTGTTCCAGCGTCTCCACGCTGCTTGGGTTACAGGGCGGTGTTGAACTGGTCGCGACCGCCTGTACGGCCAGCCCTAACGCGGTCGGCATGGCGTTTGACTACATCCAGAACGGCAAAAGCAAAACCATGCTTGCCGTCGGGACAGAACCTATCTACCTGCCCACCTTCGCGGGCTTTTATGCCCTGAACGTGATGCATCCGGACGCCTGCACGCCGTTCTCCGGCAATTCGGGTATGTCCATCGGTGAAGGGGCCGGGGCGATCGTGCTTGAAGAGTACGAACATGCTGTCGCACGTGGCGCCACCATTTACGGTGAAATTCTCTCTTATGCCACCTCCTGCGATGCGTTCCACGAAACCGGACCGGATCCACGCGCCAGCGGCGCGGTACAGGTGATGCATAAGGCGATGGAAAATGCCGGCGTTACCCCGGATCAGATCGAATACGTCAACGCCCACGGTACCGGAACAGAAGCCAACGATCGTATCGAAACGCTGGCGATGAAAAAGGTGTTTGCCAACAATGAGAAACTGTTGGTGAGCTCTACCAAGTCTTATTTTGGTCATAACATCGGCGCGGCGGGGATCGTCGAACTGATCGCCTGCCTGGTCACGCTGCCGGATAACCGCGTGCTGCCGACGCTGAACTTCACCAACGCGCGTCCAAACTGCGATCTGGATTACGTGCCAAACGACTTCCGTGACCAGAAAATCAACCTCTTCATGAAGAACAATTATGCCTTCGGCGGTAACAACTGCAGCATGATTATTAGCATGGAGCCTTGTTCGATCCCGGTCAGTACCTACGACGAAAAGCGCGTGGCGATCACCGGCCTGGGTGCCGTTTCCGCGATTGGCCACACCGTTCACGAGATCCTCGACAACGTATGGCAACAGAACCATACCGTTGAGCTGGGCGGCGTCACCTTCCCGGAAGACACGCTGGAAGAGGCGAAAGAGTTACTGGATGTGCTGGAAACCACCCGTCAGTTCGAAGCGCTGTTTGGTGACGATTTCAACGCGCTGGCCGAAACGCTGCCGGAAGCGAATGAACACTTTAAGACCTTCCAGGTTTCCGGGCTGGAACCGCGTAAACATCTGCGCCGCTTTGACCCTCGCAAGGCCACGCGTGGCGGTACGTTCGCATTAATTGCCCTGTCCGAAGCGCTGGAGCAGGCGAAGCGTAGAATCAAGCGTGATGGCGATGAGCTTGGCATGGTCATGGGAATGTCCAGTGGCCCGCAGGAGACGACCTACAAATATCTGCAGAGCCTTAAGCCAGACCCACGTAAAGTCAGAACCTCTGAATTCCCGGGATCGTTGATGAACTCCATCCCGACGTTCTGCGGTATTTCGGAAGGGATCAAGGGCTACACCACTACGCTGGCGACCGGCGAGAATGCGGCATTAGGCGCATTAACCTACGGCTACGAAATCGTGCGTCAGGATCTGCAGCCGCAGGTGCTGGTGGGCGGCGCGGACGAGTATTTCCCGTCCATGTCACTCTATATGGACGCCGTAACCCGCAAGCTGCATATGACCTCCGACGCCAGGGAATATCAGATCTACGGTAACGATCCGAAGGGTTACATTCCTGGCGAAGGTGCCTGCATGTTGCTGCTGGAAGATCCGCAGCGTGCAGCCGCGCGTGGTGCAGAAGTGCTGGCGGAAGTGGCCGGTTACGGTAAAGCCTGTAGCAACAGCTATTTTGATGCCTCTCAGCGGGACGAGAAATCCTCCTCCATGGCGCTGGCTATCGCCCGTGCGCTGGCGGATGCCGGTGTAACGGCGCAGGAGATCGACCTGGTCTGTGGTACCAGCAACGGTAGCGATGAGAGCTCACGCATTGAAATCGATGCGATTTACGCCACCTTCGCCCAGGCAAAACCGGACGTACCGGTCGTGAACTACAACGCCTGCTTTGGCTTTGTCGCGTCTGCTGCCGGACTGCTTAACCTGGCCGTCATCATTGACTGTTTTAAAACGCAGGCGGTTCCCGCTATTCCTCATACCGTCGAGTTTTTCGATAAGCGAATTAACTTCGTTCGTGAACCGTTAAAACTTGCCCTGAAGCACGTATTGCTGGTGGGTGCGACGGAAGGCGGTAACTACTACGCGTTTGTGATTAAAGGATAATATTGTGGATAATGCCGCTATCATTTCGGGGTTCAGTTCTTGTCTGCCGTTTGCCGAAGACAGTCTTCAGCTTATTCAAAATCTGAAGCTGGGCAAACGCGTTGAAAGAAAGCCCTGGTTTAAATCCGACGACGAGGCAATTAAATGTGGGTTCGATGGCAATAAACATATTGCCACGCTGGATCATACGGATGATAGCGCATTAGATCTGCTTTATCGTCTGATTGACGATGCACTCGACCAGGCCGACCTGGATGTTCAATGGCTGGCCGGGTGCAATGCCCGGGTTTATTTAACCGGTATTGGCCCGCGGGTCGATGGCATGGCCTTTAAGAGTTTC
>NZ_JAMJFW010000063.1:0-16304 GCF_023544405.1 Enterobacter cloacae complex sp. OE43NF | reverse complement strand
AGATGGCTCGCCTGGCCGGATTCGAACCAGCGACCAACCGCTTAGAAGGCGGTTGCTCTTTCCTCTGAGCTACAGGCAAATAAAAAGCCCCGCACAATGGCGAGGCTTGGCATTCATTCATGTCACACACAACAACGGCAACATATACGATTTATTCTGCTCATTTGTTCATTGAAAAGCAAGCGTGTTGTGAGGCTTTTTTGCAATTTTCCTCACATTTTCGCGATTGTTAAACGCATTTTGAAGCGGTTGGTATAAACAGAACAATGAAGCATTGATGATTTGCTTCACCTCTCTACGGATTGTCGAGATGCTTGGGTGTTTGTACTGATTGCCGCCACGCGTCTTCATAAGGCGAGGCTTACTTACTGCATGCTGCCATGATGCAATTCGGATCTCGCTGGAGTTGCAGACGTAGTAGGCGAAGATAACCCGCCAGGCATTTTCATCCACATTCTTCAGGTAGTGGCGAATGACAGCATCAATGAGCATCCCGTCATCATCACTACATACCGGCCGTGATGCTTGCTGGGGCTCGACGGTAGCCATGAATCTGGCAATCATGTTGATCATCGCTTTATCAATCTTGCCGGTCTGGCACCATGCGCCCCACAACTGGAGCCACTGGTCTACCCATTGATGCTGGTCGTTGGTTAATTCCAGTTTCATTATGCGGCTTCCTTCTGTGGCTGGTTGGTTTTGGTCTGGCTGTGCTTTGCTATTGGCGGCATGCTGGCGCGCTTAACGCTTTCTTCCTCGTATCGGTCTATTTGCTCCCGTGTCATGATGGCCTCCGATTCCAGGCGCGGATTGCATCTCGCTTTGTAAGATAGGTATCAGTTATGGGCTTGATCAGGCACTGCTTGGTAGTGCATCCGGCGTAAACACCATCGCCATCTGCAATCAGTTCTGCATCACCACCACAGAATGGACAGTTCAGTAAAGAGGCCCAGTGCGGAAGTTTGAGGTCGTAAATCATGCGACCTCCTGCAGTTTCAATGCTTTCAACTTCGCGCGGTACTCATCGCGGATGCGGATGAAGTCTTCACGGCGGTAGTTAGTCATTTCGTGGGGGCCGTTGAGCCAGTCAACGTACTCCTGACCATATCGAGCGACCAGACCTGCTTCGTATTGCTGCGCGACCGTCGCCTCTTTGGCGGTGTACTTGCCTGCCCCGGCATTGCAGGGTTTGCACTGTTTATGGGCATTGCGCTCTTCAAAGCGCAGTTCAGGGTTAGCGCCGACCGTTTTGAAGTGGCCACAGTCCCACTGGCCGCCGTGCAGATCCGGGGGATTGGTCTCTCCGCAGCTGATGCATGGCAAATCGGCGTCGCGCGCACGGATGTAGGCGTTGAATGCCTGCTGAGCCTGCGCCTTGTAGTACCCGGCAGGCCGTAGCTCTGCCAGGCGTTCCTTGCGGCGTTTGCGCCCGGCCTTCTCTGCCTCTTTCTGCTCCTTGATGCGCTTAGCGGCGGCTTTCACCTTCTCCTTCTCGCGTTCTTCCATTGCGAGGATTGCGCCGTGCTCCGGGCTGCACCAGCGGATCCGGATGTCGTGGAATTTCGGCACGAAGTATTCACCGCATACTTTGCACTTACGGCGGGATGGTTTACGCATGGTTCCTCCGCGCTGCGAGACGCAGCCATTTCTGATCAACCAGGCGGGCGGTGTAGCCTTTCAAGGTCGGGATGTCTGACGGCTTAACCGCTGGCTTACGCTGGCGGCGTGCCGGAACGCGGAAGATGTGATTTGTGATGACGCGTGCGAGAGGATTACCCACGGGAAGTCCTCCACTCTTGCGCCCAGGCGATGCGCTTATTGGATGCTTCGGAGAACTTCACGCCGCGATCGGTACCGAACCAGTAAATCGCCTCGATGACATCGACCATGTAGCGCTTGCTGGATTTGGATGTGCGGACGCCGAAATAAACGCGACCGCCGTTGATGCCCGGCGCGGATTTCTGCTCCTGGTCCTGAGTCTGATTCACCAGAACGGTGATGAGGTCCTTCCACTCTTCGCGGGTCAACTTCTCGCCGTGCCAGACAACCTGGTCAGACAGGTCTTTCAGCAGCGGCCACATCAAACGATTTTGCTTGTCGGTGCGGGTCTCTTCCCGAGCCTCGACCACCATTGGCGCACGAGGGTTTACCGGTAGGGTGCGAATGTACGCGATGAGGTTGTCTTTAACGGTGTCGTTAACGATGCAGTAGTGCTGCTTCATACGCCACCTCCGAGAGGTAACGCAGAATGCAGAAAATCGCAGGTGCATTTCTGCATCTGTGACAAGGTGAGGAGTTCATATTGTGGTCGCATTTAAGTCCCCTTAAATGCGCAGAAGTCACCGGAGTTGTTCAGGCTCCGATGACATGATTATGGACGGTTGATTCAACAAAATCAACGCGAGAAAAAGGCCTCCGGAGAGGCCCTGGCTGTCGATATGGGGATTCCCATATCGCTTGTATGGCAGTTACACCAAATCGGGCAATTTGAAGCCTGCCATGTCTTCCGCCCGGATTGGAGGCGATAGGCAGTCAGCAAACACCAGGGTGCCATCGAGCAAAATCACGAAACCCCACCCCATAAACAGGTTGGCACTACACCAGTCAGCCTTTAGGGGCACATCTGGCATCTTGTCTGGAAAGACTGGGTAATGCTCAGCCAGCCACTCCATTGCGTCGCAGCGATTGAGAGTATATTTGTCGTACATCATGCCTCCTGCTGCGGTGCTGCTGGCAATGGCATCCAGTGGGTCACTCCATAACCATCCTCAAGCGGGAACACATTCACGGTCGCATTACCTCGCCTGAATGTTGAGCCGGTAAACTGGGCATCGTGGGTGCTTGGTGGAACAGTATCAGAATTGAAATTTATGAAAATAAGCACCCTATCATTCTTAGTCGGCATCCGATCACTGCACGGAATCCACCCCTGTACAGGCTCAGCACCCTGAAGCATGGCGGCGCGAATAGTTCTGGCGATGCGTTCACGTAGCTGCTGTGTGCCGTGGTACTCGACAGCGATATCGCGCAGCTCATTTACCAGCTCACGAATCTGATGGTCTTTCATTGCTGCCGACGCTGGCTGGGCTGCATAAAGCGCCTGACAACTCCACCCAGACCAATGAGCTCCTTCAGCTCTCTCATCATCTTCAGGCCTAACGAGAGATACTTCGCTTGGATGTTTCCTGTGTGACCACAGCCAGGCTACGGGTTCTGCTTTTGCTGGCGCTGGCGCTGGCGCTGGCGGGGCGGAGTAAAAATACTCATCCTCAATCCCATCAACGGGCTTTGAGAAGCCGATAAAATCACCATAATGCCAAGGATATGGGCCGTATGGTTCAGAGGTCACACGACGCCACCGGTGAATGGCAGGCTCCGCTTCGAGCGATGCCAGCGCGATACGCGCCAGCGAAGAAGCCTCACCGCATTGAACGTGGTCAGTTTCGATAATTTGCTGTAACTGCTCTTTGGTGAATTCTTTGGTAATAGTGCTCATGGGTTAGCCGCCAAATGAAATGTGAATGAAAGAAAATACCCAGAGTATGAATTCGATAACGCACCAACCCGCTACAGCGCAGACAAGTGCGAAAACGATAATTGCTGTATTAAAATCACCTGAACTAAACATGCTCACTCTCCTTTACCGGCTACGGCAGCGCGTTCACGCAGATCGCTTACATATTCAACCAGTGAACCGCCAGGAGGGATTTCACACTCTTCAACCAACTGGAAATAGATATCGGCTGCGGCACGCGTATTACTGTGCTTCGCGTCACCCATCTCTCCTTCACGAAGAGCATCGCGCTCGGCGGTAAGATTGGCTATTTGCACGTCTTTGGCGTCCAGCTCACCCATCAACGTCACCGCATCTAGAGCCATCTGCTGTATGATTTCAACGTCAGCGTGACCGAGGATGTAACCAGCTTTCAAATCGGCAACTGCTTGGACGGCATGTTTGTCGATGTTGCTCATTGGGCGGCTCCTTCTGTGCGATACATCATGATTGTCAGATCGCCTTTAGTCGCCAGACGCACCGTTGTTCCTGGTTCGATGCTGGACAGGTCAAACGCATCGTAAAATTCATTTACTGCCTTCTGTCTACGAGATAGCTTTCTACGCTTATCCCACTGCTTTAGCGCAATGGAGATAAACCATTGGCCCGTTTTGAACATGATGAATAACCACCCACTCAGAGCGAGGCCAGTATTTAGAATGTCCAGAATGCTCATGACTGCACTCCTTTGCGAAGCTGGGCGGCGAAGTCACCGCAAATAGTTGCCGCTGCATCAAGGCCGACCTGTTCGTCCTGATAGCAATTAACAATTGCATTGCTAATTTTCAGGCAAACTTCATCTACTGCGGCGGCCCGCACTTCAGCCAGGAAGGCGTCCGTAGCAGGAGTTTCGCGTTTCGATGGCAGGTATGTGCCAGGATGTTTCAGGTCGTACACTTCCCCAGCCAGCGCCGCGCATCTGGCTTCACCTTCAGCCACGCCAGCCTGGTACGCTTCGAACATGTGCTGCGTCATCTCGTACACAAAGCTTCTGTCGTCTTCCATCGCTGGCGAGCAGCCGTTGTTGTTCTTGGTAAACCACTCGATAAATTTCTGTTTCATACCCCTACTCTCCCCCAAACCATCAATACCCTTCTCATCGCCGGACTGTTGCGGCACTCCTGAAATATTCCGTTGGTGCAACTGCGAGCGGTACCAGCCTGCTCTTCCGGCGTGGCCAGGCGATAAGTCACCGTTCTCCAGACCTTGCTCACCCGGACAATCTTGCGGGCCCGCTCCAGATCGATGGCGTTCTTCGTGATGCAGTTGATGGTCATGCCGCACTCTGTGGCCACATCCTTCGCGGTGAAGGTCCGGTGCGTTTCGAGATAACGCAGAATTGCCTGTTTTCCTTTCATCTCACACCATCCCGTTCGACTTGTTGCGGTTGTACTTGGCCTGAAGCAGCTGGATCGGCGTTGGCCCATGCTCTGCGGCAGGCGCTGCAATTGCCCGGCGTACCGGCGGCACTGGTTTACCCTCGGTGACGCGCTTCTCCCACATGTCCAGCAGATCGCCCGCTTCGCGCGCCAACTCACCATGCGTTAACTGGCGCTCTGTGCTGCGGTGGCGCAGTTCAACGCAGATGTGGTACATGACCGGCTGCGACCAGGGGAAATGCTCACTGGAGGTGAATTCAAACGAACGGTTACGCCAGTCCCAGTATTCGGCGATCACCTGGTCAACGTTGACGCCCAGCGCGCCGCCGCTCTGCTTGCACCAGGCGACGAACTGGCCCGGCGACGGCAGGAATGGGCGCTCCTGGCGGCGGGCAATGCGCATACCGGCATCGACTTGCGCCATTGAGTGGATCCCGTTCTCTTGAAACGCCAGCAGCCACTGACGGCGGAATTCGTTCAGGTCGTCCTGGGTGCGGAAGTTCGCCATGCTGGCCGGGAACGCGGCACGCAGTTGGTTGAACAGCCCGTTGAACACTTGAGCCACCTGCTCGACCGGTGCGCGTTCCTGGTACTGCTCTGGCAGGTTATGAGCCATGCGGCTCATCTGCTCGCGGTCGTGGTTACGCATCTGCTCTGCAAGAGATTTCATCGAATCACCCCATAAGCCCAGTCAGTGTTGTTGAAGTCCAGATCCGGCTTAGCGGCGCGCTGCTCGCCACCAGCATTGCGCTGCATCGTCAGCTTGTCCCACTGCTTACGCAGGCTTTCCGGGCTCAGGATGTTGGTCTGCCAGAAGTGGTGTTTGCTTGCCCAGTCGTACAGCGCGCAGATGTCCTGGTGCGACCTGTTGTCTATCTGGCGCATCAGGCGAACGGTGTTAGACCAGGAGGTCATGTCCGGGGCTTTGCAGGTTGGGTTAATCAGCTTCACCCTGGTGGAAATCCACTGGGCAGTTTTGAGGTCTTCAGCCGATCCCCACTTAGCACCGGATGGTGTGTAAATCGCAGCTTCTGGATGAGCTGATAAAAATTTCTTGAGACGTGCGTCAGAGGATTCGTCAGAATTCTCGGACGATAAGTTATTTATATTCTTGTTATTACCTTCTTGTTCATGATGTGCGGGGAATTGTGCGGCCTTATGTGCGGTATACCCATCTGAACCCGCGCCGTTACTGGCTTCATCATGTGCGCCTGTATGTGCGGCTTTATGTGCGGGTAAATCGTCCATTTTTTGAGCATATTCGACGTAGTTCGTGATGGTGATCACCCTGCCTTTTCGCTTCTCTCCTTCGATGGAAATCATCCCTTCGCGGACGAAAACAGACAGCATTCTCTCCACTGCGTCGCGGCTTGTCGGGTTGCCCTGGCGGTCACACAACTGAAGGCCTAGATCCGCAGCAGTGACGACCAGTTGACCGGGTTGCAGAGGCCATTGCTTGCCCTTGAAGAATGCCGTGTATGGCTGTCTGGCTGCGTCAATGAGCAGGTTCTCCCACAGCGCGCGCAGGAAAACATCCTTAGCCCAGGACTTCTTCTTGATGCTCCGGTACAACGGGACGTAACCAGATTTCTGGTTCTCCATCCTGTTGCTCCTTGCGGCTGAGTGCGCCGCGAAATTTGCGTAAGCGACGTTCGACACAGTTAAACCTCCTGCGCCTGGCGTTTTGGATTAGCATTTGTCATAATGACCTCGCACTTGTTATCTGCATTTGCACCTGAAAGTCGGTTCTGTTCGCGCAGACCGGCTTTCGCCATTTTTGATACTTCCCATCACATAACTCCCGGCGCCATAGCGGCCAGACTTGTCACCACCGCAGCGATTGATTCAGTTGGCAGGAAGCGCAGCAGTGCTTCAGCAGCTTCTCTCACCTCTTTCTCAAGGCGTTGTATCGGCTGACCAAGTAACTTCGCCTGATGCGCTTCAGTGCACTCTTTCATGGCCTCGGCTATCAGTTCGGCCTCAGTCTTTGCGACAAGACCGAACTCTCTCGCCACTTTCTCGTTATCCCGAGCCATCACATCAACAATGACGGGGATCAATAGCATCAACCCCTTGTCGTTCTTCGGGCCCGGATCGTTAATCATCCGGAAGAAGTTCTGCTTCGTGTTGTGTTCAGAACCGGCCAGCAGCAATCCACGACCGCCGCGCGCCAGCCACTCCTTTGCTACCAGTTGCGAAATGTGAACCTGAGCCTGTCCGGGCGTTGCCTTCTGCCAGGCGCGAACAGCTTCGCGGATCCTGGTCAGCTTACTGTTATTGCGCGGAACGCTTTGATTTATCGAAATCATCGGATTCGCAGTGAATCCGTTATTCTCGTGATACGTAAGTGAATGCATTGCTTTCCCTTTCGTGGTTAGGGCCGCCGTTAAGCGGCTTTTGGTTTACTGATTTCAAGAATCTGGTTTTCGGTAAACTGACCACCAGATGCAGCTGCGATTTTGGACGCATAGCCTGTTTCGCCTGTGTAGTCGGTGCGCGGCAGGCAACCGCTATTAATCCACTTGTAAATAGCGCGGGGAGTGCGCCCGCAAGCCTTCGCCACCACCGGTACACGGATTTGTTTGATGATGTCGCCAAGGTTTTTAGGTTGCATTTGTTAACCCTCAAAATTGAACTGTAGGTACATATTATGTCGGAACTGATAGTTCACGCAAGTAATATTATGATTGAACCTATGGTTCAAGAAGAAAAAGCGCGTACAGAGTTTTCCCAACGGCTAGCGCTGGCCTGTGATAAAGCTGGTTTACCTGCTCATGGTCGTCAGGCTGAAATTGCAAAGCGAATGAAGCTAACACCAAAAGCAGTAAGCAAGTGGTTCAATGGGGAGGCTATTCCAAGACGTGGAAAGCTGCAGGAACTGGCGGCTATAATTGGCACATCCTCGTCTTACCTATTAGGCGATAGTGCAGCAGATGGCATATCTGAAGGGCATATGGCAATGAGGGACGATTCTTTCCGTGTAGACGTTTTTGATATTCAAGCTAGCGCTGGGCAAGGAATTCTTGTGCGAGATGAGTTCATTGAAACAATCCGATCCATAGAGTATTCAACCGAAGAGGCTCGCGCCGTATTTGGTGGGCGCCCAGCTGACCACATAAAAATGATTGCCGTGAATGGCGATTCTATGTCTGGCACGTTCGAGCCGAGAGACCAGATCTTCGTCGACGTGAGCATCGACTGCTTTGACGGTGACGGCATATACATTTTCGTTCTGGACAATGATCTCTACATAAAGCGCCTTCAAAAGCAGCACAAAAAATTAGCTGTGATTTCAGACAACAAAAAATATGAGACCTGGTATATCGAGGATGGTGATTTTTCATCTCTCCGGATCTGTGCGAAGGTCCTGGTAAGCCAATCCAGAGCATATAGATTTCATAGCTGAGGAAGTTAAGCATGGAAGCAATTAAGGTTAAAGATCTTAGTGATGGAAGCGTTTTGTACGAGCTTGGCGACCACTTCATCACCTGCAAATTAAGCCACGATAAACGTTGGCAACTAGGTGCTTTCAAACGTGATGAAAGCAAGCTCAGAGATGACACTCTGGCGGTTTTGAAGAATGAAAAATTCATGTTTATGGTTAAGCTCGGCGGACAGCTTTCTCCCAAGCCTCAATGCATAGCTGTTAACGGGCGATTTTTATTTTCTGTCCATACCGGAAAAGACAACAACATGGCTGCAGCCATAGTCATGGATAACACCGGGAAAGAGTTATTCAAGATAGGAACTTCCACTCACCTCATCAGTTCGGTCATATCTGAATTTGGGCGCTACATCGCCCTATCGTTTGCCGGTAGCAAAAACAAAGATGATTTTTACGCGCACCGGCTTGAGGTCATAAACATTGATACCGGAGAGGTGTTGATGTCCGTTATCAAAACAGACTTCCTTCGATACGCTGAACTTTCAGTTGTTGAGCCAGACGGTGGACTTTTCGCAACTTTCAATGGTCGCACAAGACTAGTAGATGTGACGAACCTCTAAAATATCCAATCCGCACTCTCCTCCAGATATTCCCCACAAAAAATTTCTAAAAATTATTTCTCCTTAAAGTTCATAAACATACTTTCATATGAACTTTTCATTCACTTTAAATGTACTTTTGGTACTTTACATGAATGAACTATTGGTACATTATCCACCCATCGAAACGAAACATCGACAGCTGAGCGAAGTTAGCCAGCGGCGGACAGCAAGTCGCCTGCTTTTTAACAACATGCAGATTTACAGCGTCAATGACCTGTTATGACCCCTACACGTAAACGTGCTGTATCACCGGGTGCGATCCGGTCGGTGAGAGAGTATCCCCGCGCGAGAGCGAGAACGGCGTGAGAACGGGCAACACTGGCAGGGAGTTGGCGCTGACCAATACAGGGAATGTTTTGGGGTGTGGTCAGTGAGAACGGCCTAATCGTGAAGAGGGCCCGGCTCATGCGGCTGGTTACCGCCCACACCACCAAAGCATTTCACAGCGCGTTAATAACAACTTATTGAGGTGAGGCAATGGCACTTGACCACGGCATGTTAAACGTCCCGCTGGATAAGCGCGGCAACTTCCAGAAGGAGCTGGATGACCACCTTGCTTCAGAGCAGAAGCGTAAGAAGAAGCAATTTCAGGATGCGAAGTTTCTGAATGAGCAGGCCAGAAAGGAAGCATGGCGGCTTTACGCACAAATAGATGAGGTGCTTCTTTCAGCTGAGGCACAGCGTCGCGGGATGAAGATGCGTGAGCTGAGAGAGGTAATCAGGGGGCTTTGCAACGACAGGCCGAAAGCAGCGCTGAAGGTGCTGGATATGTTTGTTAAGGTCGCTTAGGCGGCCTTTTTTGCGGGTAACTACAGAGGGTAAGTCAATGATTCGTCTTAACAACGAAATTAAAAATCAGCTATGCCATAACCTGCTTCTCGCATCCCCATTGTTTGAGAAAGCGAAAGCTGCGGTTAATGAGAGGGCGAAAATTGTTGAAGAAATTCGACAAGCATTGCTCAAGCAGGAAAACACTAGCGATGAGCAAATAACTAAGGCTCGGGAAGATTTCAAAGATAACTCCTTCATCAAGATGCAGGTCGGCGCTAAAACTGCAATTTTAAAGGTCATTATTAATGGTGAGTATCACGAATTAGCCAGGAACGGTTTGGATCATCGCTATCGCCACCGTGGAAAACATATTGGTAAGCACGATCTTGAAAGCGACCTGTTCTTCGGAACTTCCTTCGCGCCTGTAATTGATTCGGGTTTCGTTCCTGAAAGTTACAGCACGCTGAAGAAAGTTGGAAAATTACACGACAGACTCACTGAATCGACGGTAACCATCAACGTTCTTTACGATGAAGTTGATGCCTTCAAATTGCAGGTTAAAGGTGCTCTAACCAAAGTCTCAACTGTTAAAAAACTGGCTGAGATGTGGCCTGAGGCAGTGCCATATTTGCCTGAGGTGGAACGCCGTGAAGCGACCAGCACCGCACTTGCCATTCCCGTTGAAACGCTAAACGCCCTTTGCGGCATACCAAAGAATGAATGACCCGCTCCGGCGGGTTTTTTAATGCCTCATACCTCAGTCGCTTCACCGAGGCGGCTCAGTTATGAAACCGGCGGCCATCCACCGCCCATTGAAACACAGAAAAATGCGTTGAAGTCTTGTATTAACCGTTCCGTTCGCCGCGATAAGGCCAAGAGGAAATCATGGTAAACCAGCAGCAGATCAGAGAGGCCCAACGGCTCGCGTCGTTCGCGGTACTCCATCGCAATGCTCCGGCGTGGGAAGAAGCAAAGCGCCTTTACGCCGTCGCCATCGGGAGGACTCTTCACTGATGGAAACTTTATTCGCGCTCGTCCTGACCGTGGCAATGACCAACGGTGATTATCAGGATGTGATTCTCGGGGTTTATGACAGCCCGCAGGAATGCAGCCAGGCAGCTACAGAACAGAAAGTAACAGCTGAATGCTGGCCGGTAGAAAGCATCCTCCGCAACGGCGAGTTCCCGGCGAAATCCATCGCGCAGCAGTAACCACCCTATTCAACAGATCGGCCTGGCTTATGCGGGCGGGATCTGCACATCCAAATTTCAGGAGAAACCATGAGCGAAGTAACGGATTTAGTCGTCATTGAGAAACAGAACGCAATGGCGGTATTCACCACCAAAGAGCAGCTCGACCCGATTATTGAGGCGATCGAGAAAGAAGCTCGCAGCCTGGTACCGGATGTGTCGACCCGCAAAGGCCGCGACGCTATCGCATCCATGGCACATAAGGTTGCCCGTTCCAAAACCTACATCGACAACGCGGGCAAGGATCTGGTTGCTGAGCTTAAAGCCCTGCCTAAGCAGATCGACGAAAGCCGCCGCATTGTTCGTGAGCGACTTGACGCGCTGAAGGATGAGGTGCGCAAACCACTCACTGAATGGGAAAACGCCGAGGCGGAAAGAAAGGGCGCATTGCAGCAGCGACTTGGTGATCTGCGATCCCTGGCTGATGTGATTGATAGCGTGGGTAGCTACCTGCCGTCAGTTGAAATTCAGCAGCGCATTGAGTCAGCAAAAGCTGTTGCACTTGATGACAGCTGGCAGGAATTAGCAGCTGAAGCTGGAGTGGCTAAAGACACCACCATCCAACAGCTTGAAGCTGCCCTGATCGTCGCAAAGCAGCGTGAGCATGAAGCAGCAGAGCTTGAGCGCCTTCGTAAAGAAGCGGAAGAAAAAGCTCGACTGGAACGCGAGGAAAATATTCGCCGGGAAGCGGCAGAACAGGCTCGTCGTGATGCAGAGCAAAATGCGAAGGCTGAACTCGAAGCCGCAGCACGCCGCGAAGCTGAGGAGAAAGCGCGTGCTGAAGCTGCGGAGCGCCAGCGCATAGAAGCGGAACAGCGTGCGGCACGTGAGAAGCAGGAAGCAGAAGCCCGGGCAGAACGCGAAAAAGCCGCGGCAGTGGAAGCTGAGCGCCTCAAGGCAAAACATGCAGAAGAAGCCCGCCTGGCCGAAGAGAAGCGCAAAGCTGAAGAAGAAGCGCGCCGCGCCGCAGACAAAGAGCACCGCCGCACCATCAACCGTCGCGTCATCGCCGACCTTATAGCTCAGGGTATCCCCGAAGAATTCGCGCAGAAAGCAATGCTGGCTATCGCTGGCGGAAAAGTGCAGGACGCGCACATCAAATATTGAGGCAACCATGAACGCATACCTCACTTACGACCGCATCGAAGATCGGCGCTGGGTTGAGCAGCAGCTCACCGACGAGAAGGAGAAGTGGATCGACGACAGGGCGCAGCAAATCATCAACATGATGCCAAAAGAGCCGTCCAGCCTCTTCCACTTCACGATCCCGATTGACTCCAGCCCATACGAAGGACTTCGCAGCGATAAAGCTGGCGAGGCTTACAACGATTTCATTTCGGAAGTTGCTTACGCCCAGGCGGAATACGACTGGGAACACCGTACCGGCTGCCCGTTTTAATTTTTGAGGGATTTAACAATGAGTACTGCACTTTCCACCATGGCCGGGAAACTGGCCGCACGCCTCGGTATGGATGCCGGTACAGACCTGATGAATACGCTGAAGAACACAGCATTCAAAGGTGGCAACGTCACGGACGAGCAATTTACAGCTCTGTTGATCGTCGCCAACCAATACGGCCTGAACCCATGGACCAAAGAGATTTATGCCTTCCCAGATAAAGGCGGGATTGTCCCGGTCGTCGGCGTTGATGGATGGGCCCGCATTATCAACGAACATCCGCAGTTCGACGGCATGGAGTTCTCTTACGACAAAGAAGAAGGCGCGTGCACCTGCAAGATTTACCGCAAAGACCGTAAGCACCCGACCATTGTCACTGAGTACATGGGAGAGTGTAAACGCAACACTCAGCCATGGCAGTCCCACCCTACCCGCATGCTTCGCCACAAGACGCTTATCCAGTGCGCGCGGCTGGCCTTTGGTTTCGCTGGCATCTTCGACCAGGACGAGGCAGAGCGAGTGATTGAAGGAACAACGGCAGAGGTTCATGCGGGCCATGAATCAGATAGCCGTCGCCCGGATCTGATCGCAAAAGGTGAGTCCGCCGCGCGCCTTGGAACCGTTAAGTATCAGGAGTTCTGGGTGGCGCTGAGCGCTGAAGAGAAGCAGGTGATCGGCGCAGTTGAGAAGCGACGTATGTATGACATGAGTCTTGCTGTCGACAACGCCGAACCTGTCAATGTCGCAGAGATGGAGGCTGAATGATGGAGCAACGCACCCCTGAATGGTTTGCTGCGCGCTGCGGCAAGGTCACAGCGAGTCGCCTGGCTGATGTCATGGCCCGGACTAAGTCGGGCTACTCCACCAGCCGCCAGAACTACATGGCCGAGCTGATTTGCCAACGGCTGACCGGGAAGCTGGAGGAAGGGTTTTCGAATGCCGCGATGATGCGCGGCACTGAACTTGAGCCAGTGGCGCGCGAAATGTACGCCCTGAATGAGTTCGATGCGGCAATCACTGAAGTTGGACTCATCGATCACCCAACCATACCCGGATTCGCAGCCAGCCCGGACGGACTTGTCAACGACGACGGGCTTATCGAAATCAAGTGCCCCAACACCTGGACCCATCTTGAAACGCTGAAAACTGGCGAGCCAAAGCGCCAGTACATGCTGCAAATGCATGCGCAGATGATGTGCACCGGGCGGAAATGGTGTGATTTCGTTAGTTTCGATGATCGCCTGCCGCCTGACCTCGCCTATTTCAAGAAGCGAATTCATTTCGATGAAGAGCTGGCGCGCGAAATCGAGTCTGAGGTTAAGAGCTTCCTTGCAGATCTGGAATCGGAAATTCTGAAAATTACAGAGCGTGCAGCATGAAACGCACACCATTTTACCGCCGGCCCGGGCGAACCGGGCAATTCTCCGGCCTCCGTGAGCGCGTTATCTGGATGATTCAGACGCGCGGCCGGCCGGTAACCGGCAGAGAAATCGCTGAGAAATTCGGCGTAACTCTCATCGAGTTTAACCGGGTGGCCAATGGCATTACCCGCGGCTCCGGGCAGATAGCGAAGATAGTTGAATCGGAGAAATGGCTCAATGAGGACGCCATCTGTGACCGGACATTTAGCCTCGCGACGAAACCGAAGGTTGTAACGCCGCAGGGTAAATCTCGGCTGTTCACCCGGCGCGCCATTGAGCAATCGCAGGAAGGTAGACGGCAGGAATGCATTGAACGTGCCGCCCGTCGTAGCCGCCTGATTGCACAGGGCCTCTACATCGACGAAATGGAGTCAGTGCTATGAAAGCATGGTCACTCGAAGAGCTGGCGCTGCTGTGGCGGCACTCAAACGCTGAAGTTGCAGAGATTACTGGCCGCAGCATTGAAGAGGTCGGAGATAAGCGGCTGCAAACCAATAATGAGCGTAATGGCTGGGATGTTAACGATCCGGAGCGGGAGGGTGCATGATCCACTTTCACGGCGGACCGATTACGCCGGACACATGCGCGCTGAAGGCATGGAAAGGCAGACACGCCTTCATCTCCTTCGCTAACCCAGGCCAATTAGCTCTGGCCAGCGAAGTCACCCAGTCTTTCGCGCTGGATAACGGCGCATTCAGCTTCTGGACGAAAAAGCGCGTTGTTAACTGGAATGACTACTACGCGTTTGTAGGTCGCTGGATGAATCACCCTCGCTTTGCTTTTGCTGTTATCCCTGACGTGATTGGCGGAACCAGTGAAGAGAACGATGCGTTAATCGCCGAGTGGCCGCACGGCAAAGTAGTCGGCGCTCCTGTGTGGCACATGAACGAGCCCGATGAACGTTTCTTCCGCCTGTGTCGGGAATTTCCGCGCGTATGCATCGGTAGCATGGGTGAATACGACGCGAAGCGCCCGCGCTCATGTCGGGCAAAGTTACGCGATCTCATCCGTCACGTTGTCGACATAAACGGTTATCCGATAACAAAGCTTCACGGCCTGCGCATGCTGAACGCCGATATCTTCCGCCATATCCCGCTGTCGTCAGCCGACAGCACTAATGTGGCGCGCAACATCGGAATCGACAAGGCGTGGGATAAATCAGCCTACGCGCCAGCCAGCAAAGAAACCCGCGCGGCAGTGCTGGTAGAACGCATTGAAGCCTATAACTCTGCAAGTTCGCTGAATTACGACGCAGAACGCGATCGGTTCACGCCACAACTTGCTTTCGAGGTGTAATTCCATGACCGGAAAATACTCTCTTATCTACGCAGATCCGCCCTGGTCTTACGGCAACACCATCAGCAACGGGGCCGCTTCCGATCACTACTCCACCATGAAGCTCATCGACATCAAGCGCCTTCCGGTTTGGGAACTTGCTACCGAAAACGCGGTGCTGGCGATGTGGTACACCGGCACGCATAACCAGGAGGCTATCGAACTTGCCGAGGCTTGGGGCTTCACCGTTCGCACGATGAAGGGCTTTACCTGGGTGAAGCTGAATCAGAACGCCGAGCTGCGCATCAACAAGGCGCTGGCTGAGGGTGAGGTCACCGACTTTTACGACTTCCTCGATCTGCTTAACGCCGAGACTCGCATGAATGGCGGCAACCACACCCGGGCCAATACCGAAGACTTGCTGATTGCAACCCGCGGCGCCGGGCTGGAACGAAAGCATGCCGGGATTAAACAGGTGGTCTACAGCCCGCTCGGAGCACACAGCGAAAAGCCGTGGGAAGTTCGCCACCGGCTGGAGCTGCTTTACGGCGATGTACCGCGCATTGAGTTATTCAGCCGCAGCGCAGCGACAGGCTGGCATCACCGGGGAATTCATGCTGGAGATTACCGGGCTGTGCTCGAAAGATAATTCCAGCACCGATCGCACCCTGGGCGTAATCTGCAAGACCGGCCCGAACACATTTAAGAAACACATGCTCGGCCTGTCAGATAACGTCACCTGGTTTATGGAAGACCTGAGCGGAACGAACGCCAGCGTGAATCACTACCGTGTGACCTTCAAACCGTCGGTGATCATCCCCGACATCGATATCCGCTAAATTTCCACAGACCCGCCAAGTGCGGGTTTCTTTTTGCCTGGCTTCCAGGTTCGATTCCCAAGCGCGAGACCAAACCTATGCGAGAACTCCGAGACGACTCACTCATTGACATGAAGTTTATGATGGGAGATGCTGGTTTCACTGACCGGTACTTCTATAAACAAATCCAGAAGGGAAACCTCCCACCTCCGATCAAGTACGGCAGATCCTCACGCTGGCTTTATGCCGATTATCTCAAGTGAAAAACCACGCTCTTCCCCCAGTTGAAAATGCATCGTGAACACCCTTTGCGGGCATAACAGCGGGCACAATTTTCTTCACATCAAAAATTCCTTATAAATCCCCTGCACTTATCTAACTCATTAGATGT
>NZ_JAMJFW010000062.1:0-17185 GCF_023544405.1 Enterobacter cloacae complex sp. OE43NF | reverse complement strand
CAAACGCGTTTTGGCTGTTAGGGCTTTATCGACTTTTAAACGCAATGACTCTTTTTCAGGTAAGGATAAAGGAAGTTTATCAATATCAAACTCAATATTTTTATTCAGCACAATTGCTGATTTTTTTGCATCTTCGTAATTTTCATAGATGTCGGCGTATGCATGACCAGGAATACCACGTTCTAAGTAACGTCGGAACCAGTGAACTGTTCCATCGGTACGAAGTTTCAGGCTGTACATTTGCCATTTATCTGTTTCGTACCAAGGTTGTGGCCAGAAGGCAAGCTCTGGAAGACCATATCCGGGAAGTTGATTCATACGCATAGTGACATACCTATTATGATTAAAAGCAAAATTTCAAAAACCCACAACAATCTTTTTTAACTAACGACCATTCTAATGTCTCGCTAATCTGTTGTGAGAATGTAGTTCTGGGGCTGTGAGAGTCTATCCAGTTTTAATTTCTCCATGAGGTACTACAACCCAATCGATATGATTTTGTGTGTAAATCTTGGTAGATTTTGAGTCACTGTGAGCCATACGTCCTTGTGGGTCTATCCCTTGTTTATCGAACAGATGTGCAGCCAAAGCTCGGATTTCGTGAAAGGTTGGTCTCTCATCCATTTTTAAATGGCTACACAACCCCAAACTGTCACGTAAAGCTGAAAAGGATCGGCTTACATAGTCCGGGGCCACCTGTGTTGGGTGTGATACTTCTTTACTTCGTTTAACCTGTCGTTCAGGTATACGGTGGACTACATACGGGCTGGCCACATTATCACGGCTGTCATCAATTATACGTTTTAGCTCATCGCCGATAGGGATTGCAACATGCGAGGCTTCCTTCTTTTGTACCTTTTGGCGGTGGATGTATAGTGTTCCATAAATGCCACTCTCTGGCTGTTCGAGCCAGACACAACCACATATACCGTTTTTCGGCTCGCGAATCGAATACCTTATCCTTGATACTTCAAGCCGTGCATGTGTCGTCTGTAAGGCTAAGTCCATCGCAGTTCTAAGCCACGGTGCAGCAGCACGACGTATAGTCATAAAATGATCGAGCGAAAGTCGTTGTCTTTTCTTCTCTTCAGTTCTGCGCATTTTCTTCCTGGTTGCCGGGTTATCAAGCATCAAGGATTCATCGACCGCATACGAAAAAAGCTTTTTGAGAAAGCTGACTTTTCTGTTTTGCACGTTCGCGGACGCGCTGGCATGGTACTTATTGATGTAGGCGTTAACGTGCTCCAGCTCGATATCGCAAGCAGGTATGTTAATGAAAAACTCTTTCACGCGTAGTGCGTCATTGTTCCAATCATCTAAAGTACTCTGAGAAGGGCGTTCATCTTCAACAGCCCGAGCCATGATGTGATCCACATGGTCTGCAAACGGTTTGGCTTCTCCAGTAACCCCGCCGGATTCTCTAATCAGGTTATCAACGGATGGGGAAAGTTCAGGTCTCATTCTAAGGTTGTACTCACGGGCAATGGCTATAGCTATGGCCCGATCCTTACCAATATTCTTCTTCTTTCCTGTAACAAGCGTGAATTTATAAACACCGCGATCTTTATCAAAAAATAAATAATCTGGCAGGTGTCGGTATTCTTTTTTTCTTGGCCTTGCCGCCATGGTTAGCCCTCATTAATCAACTGGCGAACTGCTTGACTAACCATTGAGTCGACGCCCCATTTTTCGGTTTCGCAGACAAAAACAGAACCGTCTACGATACGCCCCATGAGTAAACCGTTCTCGACCCAACGTTTAATCGTTCGGTTATCAGGAACAGAGTCATCGGTGAACTCTCGGCGCCCCCATTGACTCGCTTTCATTAGCTTTGCCATGGTTTCCTTCTCCATAAAGCCCGGCTGCACCCGGGCTGAGTGGTTTACTCGTTGGTGCTGGTGGCAGGGATAAGTTTCTGCCAAATTGCTGACACGTATTTTGCCTGATGGCGCGCATCAGCCAGGGCATTATGCACATCGCCAATGAAAGGCATGTCACGCTTCGGATCGAAACCAACACTGCGACCGAGGGTGACAATCGTGCGTACATCATGATCGTTCCAAAATTCCCACGGGCAAATGCGTCCGGCGCGTTCGTAAGCTCCGCGCAGAATCACATTGTCAAAGCTGGCCCCGTTACCCCAGACCTTCATGTATTTGAGATTATATGCATGCCGGTGAATGAAATGACTAAGTTCCGACAGTGCATCAGTGATAGGCATCGCATCATCAACGCAAATAGCTGAGCGCGCTTCAGGGCTTTGTTTCAACCACCACAGAATTGTATCTCCATCCGGTACAGCGCCTTGAGCCATTGCGCTTTCAAGCGAGACGGCCGAGTAGAACTCTTGGCCAAGTTCACCTGTTTGAGGGTTAAAAAAGACGGCACCAATTGAGACGATCGGCGCGTTTGGCTTTTTCCCCATTGATTCGAGGTCAATCATTAAGTCGTTCAACTGCTTTCTCCATTGCTAATTCTGCGATTAAAGCCGAGGGGACAACCACCGGCATTGGTACTCTGACGATCTATGCGCGTACTCTATCGATTACCCCTTACGCTGCTTAATCATGAGCTCTAAAACTTCCTGGCAACTGGCGCATGTTTTGCAGCCAGGCATTGCAACCCGGCGCGCCTCAGGAATATCCTCTCCGCATTCAGAACAGTGATCTGCAGAGACTGCATTCTGATCGATACGGTGTTTTTGTATGGCCAGCTGCAGGCGGTGCTCTACCAGCTCGTTTGCCTGATCGATGATGTCTGAACTCATACGGCGCGCTCCTGGCGAAGTAACGCATCGTGCAGCGCCATTGCACCCGCTTCACGGAGTGCAGCATCTTCATAACTGATGCCGTTCGAATCCATGATGCAGTCCCTATCGAGGCACTCCGAACAATCGTTAAGCGCGGATTTGATAGCGTTGGTAATAACTTCAGCCTGGAAAGCGTCGGTGGCTGGGGTTTTGATTTTCTTCGCTGCGGCCTCAATTTTTTCTTTCGTTTCGCTACCAATTTCGCTTGAGCCCAGCTTTCCGATGAAGCCAACGATTTGGTCAGGGAACTGCTTCAGCCATGCATTCTCCGTAGCCAATTCAGCAATCTGCTTCTCAGCGTTTGACAGCTCGAGGAGGAGTTCTTCAACTAACGTCACACGCATCACTACCTTCTGACAGTCGTTGCGTTTGGCTCGGGCGATTGTGCCGCGCAGAGTCGCATATTTGTTTGGGGTCATTGGACGGACTCCTGACGAAGATGGTTAATTTCGGCGTCAAGGCTCATTCGCTGGTCCATCGATTCCGTCAAGGCGGCAAATGTAACGTCCAGGCGAGTGGCTACCTCACGCATCAGGTTGGCTTCTGCTGGTGGCAGTTTCCCGGCCGCAGCATGGGCTGCGGCTACCAGTTCTTTTATCTTCATGCGAGGCATGCGCGTGATTCCGTAAGCTCATTAAAACGGTTAATGAACAAGCCATATGCCTGGCCTGGGCGAAGAGGGACGATCTGGATAATGTCGCTTGCAGGTATACCTTCAAGACAAGGCCAGAGTGAGCCGTCGTCGATATCCAGATCGCGGCGTTCAGTGGCAAGCATTACCAGATCGGCGTATTTCACTACCGCTGACATATCAGGGGTTATGCTGAATTTGGTCCGGATCAGCAGCTCTACCCGATCTTCAATGCGACGGTAATCTGGAAGCAATGCCTTCAGGGGGGCAGGGATGTCCTGGCAATAGGCTTCAGCTGCGTCATGCATCAGGGCTTCAAAGGCAAACTCTGGCGGCACAATTTGGCTGCACAGTACCGAGTGCTGGGCCACGCTGTAAAATTCTGGCAGATGACCACTGAAGCGGCAGATGTGGGAGAGTGCGGTCGCAATATCCTCGATCTCTACGTCGTCAGTGGTTGAATTGAGGTAATCAAATTTCTTACCTGAAAGTGTCTGGATATAACTCATCGTATTTTCTTCTCCATATTTGGCAGCTGCACCTGCGCCAGTTTTTGGTTGTACGAATCCCTCGCCATTGGCGATTAATAAAGGGAATTACGCTTCAATAAATCCCCGCGGCGCCGGGGATTTAATGCAGAGAAATTACGCTTTAAAGTTACCGATAAAGGTTTCAACCGGCTTGTCGGTGAACTTCTCGATCAGCAGGTCACGGAACTCGTTGGCGATAGCTTCTTCCTGGGCTTCCAGTTGAACGATGCGGAGTACAAACACCGGTTCCCCGCTTTTAAGCAGGCTGTTACGCAGGCTAAAGCGACGTTCGTCCAGGCCTTCATATGGGACGCATTTGAACTCAAAGGCCACAGGCATGACGTCTTTACTGCTGGCTTCAACGCTCTGCATCAGGGACTTTTTACCGCCAAAGTCTTCGTCTTCATGAGCTGATTCTGAGACTTGTTTAATGTTGACGCGGCGAACAGCACCAGCTGCTTGCGCGATGGACAATGCATTGCCTTCTGCATCAAATGCGGTCAGGTAGTCGGCCCAGTCCTCCAGCCATTCAGCAATTTCTTTCTGGCCCAGACGATCGCCGTTAACCTGAAGTAGGGCTCGGAATGGCGCTGTCTTTTTGAGGGTGATAGATGCGACGTTATCAGCATGGCCAGGGTTAGCCAGCGTACCGATATTGAACACGGAGCGTGCGGTCATGTTGTCAGCATCGATAAAGCATCGCGCTGGTTCAGCTTCATTGGCATAGCCAGCTGCATAACGCACAAAGTCAGGAATACTGGTTGTGGTCATGGAGCCACGGAAGCGAAAACGCTCAAACTCGAAACGCTCGAGGCTTTCTACGTGAACCCCTTCAGGAAGCAGGGCTGTCGGGCATGCCGTAACTTTTGTTGCATCCAGGTGGTAACCGGAAAGAACCAGGTCTTTCACCTGCTGCAGGGCATTGCCGTCTAAAATCTGGGACATAAAATTTCCTTAATATGTGGTCATAGGGATGTCAGTGATTTGTCTGCTGCGGATCACTGTGCCGCTTTAAGCTTTCCGTCAACGCCGCCGTTGATCCCGAACAGCTGCCCCTGATCTTCCTGCAGGATGGTCAGCTTGCCGCCTTTGTTAACCCACATTGGTGTTTCGGTGGTGTCTTCTTCGGAGGCTTTACCGCGCGGGGTTGGGGTGACGTAGTTCAGCTTGTGCTTGATCTTGACGCGCTTCTCTTCGACGGAGTTACCCATACGCTCAATATCAAAGGTGAGGACTACTTTGCCTTTGGTACCGTTATTCAGAACGCCAAGCGCGGTAGTGTTTAAAGCTGCCGCGATCTTGTTCATGAACACGCCAGCATCCAGTTCGCCCAGGAAATCGGGCACTACGGTCATGCGGTCACTACTCATGGTTTAACCCTCTGTGAGGCGGCTGCCACCGCCAGTGGAACTTCTCCATACACAACAGAAAAGGGCACCTGCGTAGCACTGACGGCTGCAACCACCATTTCTGCGCCCGGGTGGATTGGGGAATGAGCCCGTCGCCCGGTGATGCCCTTGTCTCTTGTGTAAAAAAGGTGCCCACCGATGTGATGGGCAAAGACTACACACAGCAATGATTTTGTTGTGGCGGTGGTGCCTCCACCTGCCGGACCGGCCAGAACCGGCGACGCTACACCTCAAGAAACGTATTCATTTCAAAAGTTGAAATAAAAACTTGTTGGCCTCGTCACGTGCGCAGAGCCGCATTACCACAACTGGAAGCGCACTCTTTCGGTAACAAACCTGCCCCCGCAGTGAAAGAGAGAAGGAGTGCGCTTTCACGTTGTGCCCTTAAAAAGCTGGCTGTCACCCTCAAGGGGAAAGTGAGCAGCCAGAACAGGGAACACGTCTTATTGCTTTGGCCTGCTTTTAACCACATCAGGCGCGGTGGTTTGGTGTCGACAGAAAAAAATCTAACTTAACTTAGTTTGTTGGTCAAGTGAAAACATCAAACTAAACTTAGCTTGATGCTTAGAGGAAGAGCGGGAAGGGATTAGAGTTCGTACTGAACGCCTTTAACTACGCCAATAATGAGGCAGTTACCATTGATCGGGATGTTGGGGTAGCGAGGATTTAGTGGGACTAAAAATTTTTGTGGGCCATCAATGACCAGTTTTTTAACAGTCGCTTCGTTAGTGCCATCAATACGCGCAACAACAATCTTGCCATGAAGGGGTTCGGCATCTGGATCAACAATAACGGTTGCCCCTTCAGGGATTGTTGGGAGGCCATTTGGATTGGTCATTGAATCCCCTTTGACCTCTAAAGCGAACGAGCTATCCCCAATGCGTAGTGATGTTTCAACCCATTTATCAACATCACTGAATAACTCAGCGGCCTTACATTCCGTAAACTGCCCAGCTTGAACCCAGGAAATCACGGGCACACGCCTCATTTTAGTTATGAGGGTACCTTCAAATTCAGTGCCGTAAAGAATGTAATCTATTGATGTATTGAAGAATTTAGCCAGCTTAACCAGCGATTCTCCGTTTGGGATATTCACATCCTTTTCCCAATAACCCACCGCTACGTCACTAACCCCGCAGAACTTACCCAGTTCTTTTTGAGAGGTTTTTGTAACCCTTCGTAGGGCTTTAATGCGCTGACCAACCGTTTCCATGAAAGCACCAAATTTAAAAAAGACTAAGTAATCTTAGTTTTTATTGACCAAAGTTAGATTTGTTATTAATATCTAACCAAACTTAGCTAAGGAGGCTTCATGACAACCGACGAGATTGAACAACATTTCGGCAGCACTGAGAAAGTTGCCGAATTTTTTGGCATCACCAGTGAGGCCGTTTACCAGTGGCGTAATCGCCCCGGACGCTTAATCCCTAAAGGACGAGCTGCTGAAGCTGCGTATCGAACTGCTGGTGAACTGGAATTCAACCCAGAACGTTATGGCAAGAATACATCGCCTAACGATCAGAAATAACCACAGAAGGGAGGACCTAGCCGTGGGTATAGAACCTGAATGGAAAGTAGATAAGCAGCCAGCCTGGCTGGTGGCCGCAATCAAAAAAACGATCACCGAGCTGCCTGGCGGATATTCAGAAGCTGCTGAGTGGTTGGGTGTGACCGAGAACGCGCTGTTTAACCGGCTGCGTACCGATGGCGATCAGATCTTCCCGCTCGGTTGGGCGATGGTGCTTCAACGTGCTGGTGGTTCAAACCACATAGCGAACGCTATTGCACGTCACTCGAACGGTGTTTTTGTGCCATTGGCTGATGTTGAAGAGATTGAGAACGGCGATATCAACCAGCGTCTCATGGAGTCAGTTGAGTGGATCGGCAGGCATTCACAATACGTTCGTAAAGCTACCGCTGACGGCGTTATTGATGCTCAAGAACGCGCCCAGATCGAAGAGAACAGCTATCAGGTGATGGCTAAGTGGCAGGAACATTTGACGCTGCTTTTCCGTGTGTTTTGTGCGCCGGAAAAGAGTGACGCCCGCGAGTGTGCAGCTCCGGGCGTCGTGGCAGACAAATCTTGTATGGAGAAGTAATCCGCATGATCAGTTTAACGGCTTTTAACCGTTTGCCGCAACTCAGGATGATCCCGGTACCGGGCGCTCCGTTGTTTCGGTATGAACGCAGAATAGCAAACCGCTGGGTGCCATGTAACCACAGTCGGGCGGTCGCAATTGTGGGGGTTTACTACAGGAAGGCGAAACGCTTATGCGCGAAGTTAACCGAAGGTTCAAAGACCACAGAGGGATCCCCGTTCGGGTTATCCGCTGGGAGCCAGAGACTCAACGAGTTATCTACCTGCGGGATGGTTATAACCACGAATGCTTCAGCCCGCTCGAACAATTCAAGCGCAAGTTTACAGAGTTAAAGGACGACCATGAGCACTAAATTAACGGGTTACGTTTGGGACGCTTGTGCCGCTTCTGGCATGAAGCTGTCCAGCGTTGCCATCATGGCGCGTCTGGCAGACTTCAGCAGTGATGAAGGGGTTAGCTGGCCTTCCATCGCTACCATCGCGCGCCAGATTGGTGCCGGTGAGAGCACGGTTCGAACAGCCATATCTCAACTGGAAAAAGACGGGTGGTTAACCCGCCAGCAGCGCCGTAAAGGCAACCGCAATGCATCGAACGTTTACCAGCTCAATGTTGCGAAATTACAGGCTGCTGCCTTTTCTCACCTATCAGATTCTGACGCATCAAAATCTGATGCCTCAAAAACCGACGCGTCAAAATCTGAGGCGTCAAAAAATGATGAAAAAGGCGGTTTTCACCCGTCAGAATCTGGGGGGGATCCGTCAGTAAATACAACTACTGATCCATCAGTTAAAAAACCTTCTTGTCCGGTTGCGCCGCAACCAGACCCTGAAGTGACGATCACGGATAACGCCATCCTGGTTCTGAATCATCTGAACCTGGTTAGCGGCTCACGATACCAAAAATCAAAAACTTCTCTGGAAAACATCCGTGCTCGTTTGCGTGAAGGTTACACCGTTGGTGACTTACAGCTGGTGATTGACCTTAAGCATGAGCACTGGAACGGCAATGACGTGCAGTACCAGTACATGCGCCCTGAAACGCTATTTGGCCCGAAAAAGTTTGAGGGTTATCTGCAAAGCGGGATCCGTTGGGACAAGAAGGGGCGTCCACCACGTGAAAGCTGGGGTGAAAAGAAACACGATCCGATGAAGTTCGGCCCCGTTGATACCAAGATTCCAGAGGGGTTCAGAGGATGACGGAAAATAAATACTGCCGCGCACTGGCTGAACTCCGTTCAAAACCAGCGCATGAATTGAAAGAGGTTGGCGATCAGTGGCGAACTCCAGATCTACTGTTTTGGGGCATCAATTCGATATTTGGCCCGATGGTTCTGGATCTGTTTGCAGACGATAGCAATGCTAAATGCCCTGCATGGTATACCGCCGAAGATAACGCGCTGACGCAGGACTGGTCAGAGCGTCTGGAAGAACTCGGTGGCGCCGCGTTTGCTAATCCGCCATACAGCCGTTCTCAGTACCATGAAAAGCAGGCCATCACTGGCATGACCCACATCATGAATCACACAATGGCGATGCGTGATAAAGGTGGTCGTTACATATACCTCGTGAAGTCAGCCACAAGTGAAACTTGGTGGCCGGAAGATGCCGATCACATCATGTTTATTCGTGGTCGTATTGGGTTCGATCTTCCTGTTTGGTTTGTTCCCGCTGACGAGAAGCAGCAGCCCACCAGCGCATTTTTTGCCGGGGCAATCGCTGTCTTTGACAAAACCTGGCGTGGTGAAAGCTTCAGCTATATCAATCGCACCGAACTGGAAGAAAAAGGGCGTGCTGCATTGTCATTGGCTCAATTCGCCGCGGCAAAATTGGCCCTTCCGTCGGTGCCGGAAAAAATAATGCCTGCTCCCATTGAAACGCCTGATACAGAGTCGCGCATCTGGCCGCTGGAGGTTGGTCTGGTATTCAATCAGATCGAGGGGGCGAGCTGTCTGGGGGTGAACCAACAGAACAAGTTGAAGGCCAACATCAACCAACTCTGGCTGGAGCGTGTGCCTACCAGCGAAATAATTAGCGTGGCTGGTGGTCTGGTTAGCAGCATGCAGGGGGCCGTCAATGCGTGAAATTATCGTTGATAACTTTGCTGGTGGCGGCGGCGCGAGTACCGGTATTGAACTGGCGATCGGGCGTAGCGTGGATATCGCTATCAACCACGACGAAAACGCTATTGCGATGCATAAGACGAATCACCCGGACACGCTGCATTATTGCGAGTCGGTGTTTGACGTTGACCCAAGCGCAGCCACCAGCGGCAAACCTGTCGGTCTGGCCTGGTTTAGCCCTGACTGCCGCCACTTTTCCAAAGCGAAGGGCGCTAAGCCGGTTAAGAAAGAGATTCGCGGGCTGGCGTGGATTGTCCTGCGCTGGGCGCTGGCAGTACGTCCCCGCGTCATGATGCTGGAGAACGTCGAAGAGTTTAAGACATGGGGCCCGCTGCTGGATGAAGAATTACGCCCAGATCCTGAGCGTGCTGGCGAAACATTCGAGGCATTTGTCGGCATGCTGTCGACGGGGATCGCGGCGAATCACCCTGCGCTGGCTGAGGTTTGTGAATTCCTTGCCATTGAGCCGCACGGCCAGCAGGCGCAACAGCTGATCGCCGGGCTTGGTTATGAGGTTGATTATCGGGAGCTGCGCGCATGTGACTACGGCGCGCCGACGATCAGAAAGCGTTTCTTCATGGTCATGCGCTGTGACGGCCGCAAGATTCATTGGCCTGAAGCGACTCATGGGGATCCAAAATCACTGGAAGTACAAAGCGGCAAGCTGGCGCCATGGCGTACCGCGGCGGAGTGCATTGACTGGAACATCCCGGCCCGGTCCATCTTCGACCGCAAAAAGCCGCTGGCGGAAAATACGCTCAAACGTATCGCGCGCGGCATCCAGCGCTTTGTTGTCGAAAGCGCATCACC
This sequence comes from Enterobacter cloacae complex sp. OE43NF, assembly GCF_023544405.1. Taxonomy (NCBI): domain Bacteria; kingdom Pseudomonadati; phylum Pseudomonadota; class Gammaproteobacteria; order Enterobacterales; family Enterobacteriaceae; genus Enterobacter; species Enterobacter cloacae complex sp. OE43NF. Next base: position 6,778 of record NZ_JAMJFW010000062.1, on the reverse strand, counting down.
TTTCATCGTGAAGTGTAACCACACCACGACGAAAGGAGGTTATGACTGTTTCCGCGGGCAATCGTTGTTAGAGCCATTGCAGACCATCACTAAAAAGCATGGCTACGCGCTGGCGGTACCGCATCTTACTAAATTCCGCACCGGGGCCACCGGGCAGCCAGTGACCGAGCCGGTTCCAACTGTCACCGCTGGTACGTCGGCGCGCCCCGGCGGGAATGGGCATGCGCTTGGCGTAGTTGAGGCCGCCCTGACACCGTTCCTGGCTGGCAATGGCGGCAGTGAGTACCAGGCAAAGCCGCGCCCGCTGGATAAACCCGCTCATACAATCCTCAAGCAGTCCCGCGCGTGCGTGGTTGCGCCGGTCATCGCCCGCCAGTTTGGCGCCAGTATTGGGCACAGGGCTGACGAACCGAGCGCGACGATTACTGCAGGTGGTGGCGGTAAGTCGCAGCTGGTAACTCCAACACTGATCCAGATGGGGTACGGCGAACGCCCAGGGCAAGAACCGCGTGTTCTTCAACTGAATAACCCGCTCGGCACGGTCACTGCTGGGGGTAATAAGTTTGCAACGGTGAGCGTGTTCCTGGCGAAGCACTATGGTGGGAATTACACGGGGCCGGGTGTTGGTATGGATGATCCTGCCCACTCAGTCACTACTGTTGATCACCACGCGGTAGTTGCGTCGCACCTGGTGAAGCTGCGCGGAACCTGCCGCGACGGTCAGACCATGGATACACCTATGCCGACGATTACCGCTGGTGGCCAGCACGTTGGCGAGGTCCGGACATTCCTCGAAACCTACTGCGGTGATAGCGAGGATGAATGGCTGGTGACGATCGAGGGGGTTAAGTACCAGATCGTCGATATCGGAATGCGCATGCTGCAACCGCATGAGCTTTATAAGGCGCAGGGCTTCCCTGACGGCTACGTTATCGATCAGGACTATCGCGGCAATCGTTACGCCAAAGACAAGCAGGTAGCGCGCTGCGGTAACGCAGTACCGCCGCCGTTCGCTCGTGCGCTGGTAGAAGCAAATCTTCCTGAATTATGTGCAAATCAAAAGGCGGGTGCAGCCGCCTGATATGGAGAAATAGCATGAATCAGTTAACCGCAAAGGGTGTTGTGACAATGTCCAGCCGTGAAATTGCCAGGCTGGTGCAGAGCAAACATGGTGATGTGAAGCGCTCAGCTGAGCGCCTTGCATCTGCTGGTATTTTAACCGCGCCGTTGGCGCACACCCCCTACACACACCCGCAAAACGGGCAAACCTACGAGGAGTATTGGTTCAACAAACGTGATTCTCTGGTGATCGTTGCCAGGCTGTCGCCAGAATTTACCGCCGCTGTTGTCGATCGCTGGCAAGAGCTGGAGAACAGTCAGGCCGTAAGTGTCCCGCAAACATTGCCGGAGGCATTACGTCTCGCCGCGGATCTGGCCGAGCAGAAAGAACAACTGGCCCAGCAGTTAGCCGCTGCCGCGCCGAAAGTTGAGTTTGTCGATCGGTATTGTACTGCTAAAGGCTCAATGTCTTTCCGCCAGGTGGCAAAGCTGTTGCAGGCCAAAGAGACCGATTTCCGCTTGTTCCTCATTGAGAGCGGCATTTTGTACCGGCTCAGTGGAGTGCTGACACCGCGGCACCAGCACATTGCTGCCGGGCGGTTTGAAGTGAAAACTGGCACCACGAGTGAAACAAACTACGCCTTTAGCCAGGCACGTTTTACACCCAAAGGCATCGAGTGGATCGGCGGCCTGTGGACGGCACACATCGCTAAGGGGCATGCCGCGTGAGAGGACTGTTTACAGCCGAGACTGTTCCGCGCCTGGGGCTTGTGGTGTTAAAGCCGGGTAGCGAACTGATGTCTCTGTTTCAACAGGGGCGTGTGCTGGTGGAGCCTCAGCCAAAAAGCATGGCTGGACTTCCGTCGGGGCTCGTCCCTGATGCCAGGCAGCCGCTGGCAGAAGATGAGTCCCTCGAGGGATTCTTCACAGACGAGAGAGTTATCCGTGCAGCAGGCGGTTTGAACGCCTTGGATTCCTGGTTAGAGCGTAACGTGAAGGAATGCCAGTACCCGCATACTGATTATCACCATCATGAGCTGGTAACGATGCGACATCCCCCTGGATCAATGTTGCTCTGTTGGCATTGCGATAACCAGCTGCGCGATCAAACCACCGCGGCGCTGGCAGAACTGGCCCGGCGTAATCTCATTAACTGGCTGATCAGTTCCATCCTGTCTTCGCTTGGGTACAACAACGAGCGTGAACTATCCCTCGGTGAATTGTGCTGGTGGGCTGTTTATTCAGGCATTGCTGATGCAGTCACGGAAAGGATGGCCCAGCGTGCGCTTCGCTTACCGGACGAGCCGTTTTTATCCGTATATCGAGAAAGTGACATTGTGCCGATGCCCCCCGCAAAAAGCATTTTGCAGAAGAAGGTCACCCCTGCGGTCACGGCTGCGAAATTAAAGCATGGAGCAAATCAGGATGTGGCCTATGACCAGCCAAAGGTTCTGGCTCTGCATGCGGATCCTGAATCCCCTGAATCATTCATGTTGCGCCCAAAACACCGCAGGTGGGTGAATGAAGACTATACCCGGTGGGTTAAAACCCAGCCCTGTGAAGGTTGCCGGCGGCCAGCGGATGATCCACACCATGTCATTGGTCACGGCATGGGCGGTACCGCCACTAAAGCCCACGATTTGTTCGTGATCCCTCTGTGCAGAGAGTGTCACGACAAATTACATGCTGATGTTGCAGCGTTCGAGAAAAAACACGGTACCCAGCTGGAGCTGCTATTCCGGTTTATGAATCGAGCGCTGGCGATCGGCGTAATAACAAAAGCGTAATTGTATGGAGCGCTGATCATAATGAATTTACAAGAACTGGAATTTACGCGGATTGAACTGCGCCGAGCGCTGGCGGATTTATCAGGTTCGACAAAAGGACAGCTGCAGGCGTTCAGTGAGCATCCACCAGCAGATAAGAACAAATACCCCCGGCACCATCCTGAAATCGTCATGGAGGGTGGGGAAGGTTGTGGATCCAAGGTTGTAAAAACGATGGCCACTCCACTTTATGTTCTTGAGACAAGGAGCCGTCGCCGACCTTTACCGCCTATTAAGGATGCGGAGTTCGCTTGTTCAGCATGGCGTCGTTCGGTCAATGGTCTTGGGGAGCATTTGCAGGCATGGGTGCGGTACTGCTATGGGCATGACCTTGCTTTCCGGTACCAGAGGTTAATGTGCCAGCACGTATGGGAAGAGTTTCAACGTCAGCATAGCGGCAAAAAAATCCAGGTCCGTGTCACTAAAAAACTGGTAGGGCTTGTCTGGCTGGCGGCGCAAGAAGTTGCTGCCTCGCGTAATAACGATACCTATCAGGAGTATGCTGGTGCAGCTCTGGCGCGCATGGTCAGCGTTGAGCGTTCCACCTGGCTCAGGGTGTATTCAGGGCACTGGGCGGCTTTCAAAGCGTCGTTTACTGAGATGGACAGCCAGGCACTAAGCGAAATTTTGTCACGGTACGAAGAGTACCAAGAACTGAAAGTGGCGGAAATGTGAGGTAACTTTCACTAACTCCCTCAATTGGGCTTGCAAAATGCAACAAAATGAGCCATATTTGAAGCTAATTTGATATTTTGTCATAATTATATCTAACCTCGCCTCGGCGGGGTTTTTTTATGCCTTTTGTATCTAAAGCTTGATGCAAAAATGAACCAGAGTTATCTGTGTGTCACACGATAAAAAAGGGAAAAAGGCATGCAAAATCAACCTTATATGACAGAAGAAGCAAAGGCGGTTTTTAACGAACTCAGCGCTTCACCAGCGACAGCTGGGGAAATTGCACAGAATACGCACCTTAGCCGAGAGAAATGCCAGCTCATTCTGACGCAGCTGGTTATGGCGGGGTTATCAGATTACCAGTTTGGATGTTACAAACGCCTCCACTGAAGGGGGCATTCTGCTGTGGAAATGGGCGGCTGGTGGGTGTTGTAGCACCCAACCAGCCATTAGCTCATGTTTTCAGGTCACAAGCTAACCAAGGCCCACTGCTTTAGCGCAAAAGCATAGTGAGCCTATCAGAGTTACGCTTACGGATCTATGAAAAATACTGTAAATATAAACAGTGTTGAGCTTGTCAACGCTGACTGCCTGCAATACCTCGCAACCCTCCCAGACAACACCATCGACCTTATTGTTACGGATCCGCCTTATTTTAAGGTGAAGCCGAACGGCTGGGATAATCAGTGGAACGGTGACGCCGACTATCTTCGCTGGCTTGATATGTGTCTTGCCCAGTTCTGGCGAGTGCTTAAGCCTGCCGGCAGCCTGTATTTGTTTTCAGGTCACCGACTTGCATCTGATATTGAGATCATGATGCGTGAACGCTTCAACGTCATGAACCACATTATCTGGGCGAAGCCATCAGGGCGCTGGAACGGGTGTAATAAAGAAAGCCTGCGCTCTTACTTCCCCGCGACGGAACGCATCCTTTTCGCTGAACATTATCAGGGGCCATATAAGCCGAAAAGCGACGGGTTTGCTGAGAAAAGCAACGAGGTCAAACAGCGCGTCATGGCTCCGTTAATCACCTACTTTCGGGATGCACGAGCCGAACTGGGGGTCACGTCCAGGCAAATAGCTGACGCCACCGGAAAGAAAAATATGGCGTCTCACTGGTTCGGTGCCAGTCAGTGGCAACTACCGAACGAGCAGGATTACGAAAAGCTGCAGGAATTGTTCACTCAGATCGCCATTGAGAAGCACCGCGCCTCTGAACTCAAAGCACCGCATCACCAGCTGGTGGCCACATGGCATTCGTTGAACCGGAAATACCTTGATCTGCTGGAAGAGTACAAATCTCTTCGGCGGCATTTCTCTGTGACAGTAGCCGTGCCCTATACAGACGTCTGGACACATAAACCCGTCCAGTTCTATCCAGGCAAACACCCGTGCGAAAAGCCCGCTGATATGTTGCGGCAAATCATCAACGCCAGCAGCAGGCCCGGCGATGTGGTAGCTGATTTCTTTATGGGCTCGGGATCAACTGTTAAAGCAGCCATTGAACTGGGCCGCCAGGCTATCGGCGTAGAACTGGAAGAGGAACGTTTCAACCAGACGGTAAGTGAGGTAAGGCAGCTGGCAGGGGAATAAAAGCTTGGGTCGCTATCGCGGCCCTTTTTATTACCTCAACTGGACACCCGCAACGTAGCGAGGTGAGAGCATGTATCGAATGGAAAAAATCACGACGGGTATTGCATACGGCGCATCGGGAGGGGGGACCGGATACTGGTTGCTTCAGCTCCTCGATAAAGTCTCCCCATCTCAATGGGCGGCCATTGGTGTGCTCGGTAGCCTCATGTTTGGTTTGCTGACGTGGTTAACAAGTCTGTACTTCCAAATCAAAGCGGATCGCCGCAAAGCTGCGCGGGGTGAATAATGTCGAATAAGTCTAAGCTCAGCGCTGCAGTGCTGGCGCTAATCGCGTCAGGTGCATCTGCTCCACTCATTTTCGACCAATTCATCAGCGAGAAAGAAGGTAATGCGCTGGTGGCCGTTGTTGATCCGGGTGGTGTCTGGTCTTTATGTCACGGCGTGACCGTTATCGATGGCAGGCGTGTTGTTAAAGGCATGACGGCCACTGAGGAACAATGCCGTAAGGTTAACGCTATTGAACGCGATAAGGCATTAGCCTGGGTTGATCGCAATATCAAAGTGCCTCTGACAGAGCCACAGAAGGTGGGTATCGCATCCTTCTGCCCGTATAACATCGGCCCCGGTAAATGCTTCCCATCGACCTTCTATAAGCGCATCAACGCAGGTGACCGCATCGGCGCATGCGAGGCAATCCGCTGGTGGATTAAAGACGGTGGCCGTGATTGCCGTCTAACCAAAGGCCAGAAGAATGGCTGCTATGGTCAGGTTGAGCGACGGGACCAGGAAAGCGCGCTGGCGTGCTGGGGGTTAGACCAATGATCAGCGAGTCTGTTAAGACCTGGTGGAAAGCCGCCACGGTTTCAGCGCTTCTCATTGCCTCATTCGCCGCAGGTAGTGTGTGGACGGAACGAGCATGGGAAAAGAAATGGGCAGATCGTAATAGTGCGGAGTCCTCTCAGGCAGAGAACGCTCAAACGGTTGCCCGTATGATTGAACAAGGGCGAGTAATCGCTCGCGATGAGGCTGTTAAAAATGCACAAGAACAGGCTGCAAAAGCGGCTGCGAATGCTGCTGGCCTGTCTGCCACTGTTAGCCAGCTGCGCACCGAAGCAACAAAACTTGCCACCCGCCTGGACGCCGCAAAGCACACCGCAGGTCTTGCCGCTGCCGTCGGAAGCAAAACAACCAGCGCTAACTCCGCAATGCTCGCCGACATGCTCGGAAGCATTGCAGAAGAAGCTAGATACTATGCTGGGCGATCTGATGACAGCTACCGCGCAGGAATGATATGTGAGCGTATCTACAACTCTTTAAGAGATTAAAAATGTTCAGCATTAGTGATTCTCTTGCATAGACAGATTTATCTCATTGACATGGAAAGTTTCGTTGCTAGGGTGTAAATTCGCTCTATACATCAGTGATGAGAGCGAGCTATGGATCCTAGAGGGAATTATTTAATCAAACCGATTGATGAATTGGGTCAAGGAACCTTTGGACGGGTTGAAAAGGTTGAAGTCTATAATACGTTAGGCCATTTCAGCGGCTTCTACGCAAGGAAGGTCCTTTCTGTGAATCCCAAGCTTATCAACCATCTCTTTTCTTTGGACGATTGGAAGCGAAGA